>JAVBRP010000219.1:0-7057 GCA_031547815.1 Bacteroidales bacterium
CTTTTTTTAATGTTTAAAATGTCTCACTCCCGTAAAAACCATCGCGATCTGCTGTTTGTTGCAACAATCGATCGACTCGTTGTCGCGAACCGACCCGCCGGGTTGCACGATCGCCTTGATTCCCGCTTCACCTGCAAGTTCCGCGCAATCGGGAAACGGGAAGAATGCATCGCTCGCCATTACCGCTCCGTTCAAATCGAAACCGAAATTCCGCGCTTTTTCGATTGCATGTTTCAAAGCGTCCACGCGCGATGTTTGCCCCACGCCGCTTGCCAGCAATTGCTTGTTCTTAGCCAATACGATGGCATTGGATTTGCTGTGTTTCACGATCTTATTGGCGAAAGCCAAATCGGTCAACTGCTTTTCTGTAGGCAAAGTCACGGTTTCGGGCTTCATGTTTTCCGGCTTTTCCACCGCAAGGTCTTTATCTTGAACCGCTGCGCCGTTGAGCATCGATCGGAACTGTTGTTGCGGCATTTTGAAGTCTTTTTTCCGAAGAAGAATCCTGTTTTTCTTGCCTTTCAACAATTCTACGGCGGCGGGATCGAAATCCGGAGCGATCAACACTTCATAGAAAAGCGCATCTATTTCGCGGGCCGTAGCTTCATCGATCGGGCGATTGGCAATCAACACGCCGCCGAAAGCCGAAACGGGATCGCCCGCGAGCGCCTTTTTCCATGCATCGAGCATATCGTTAGACGAAGCCAAACCGCAAGCGTTGTTGTGTTTCAAAATGGCGAAAGTCGGTTCGTCGAAATCGGCGATCAGATTCACCGCCGCATCGATATCCAGCAGGTTATTGTACGAAATTTCTTTTCCGTTCAGCTTTTCGAACATCGCATCGAAGTTGCCGAAAAACAGCCCTTTCTGATGCGGATTTTCGCCGTAGCGAAGAACCATGCCGTCGGAAAAACTTTGCTTGAAAACGGGTTCGCCAAGCTCTTGGTTGAAATAATTGAAGATGGCCGAATCGTAGTGCGACGAAACATTGAATGCCGCCGCGGCAAACTTACGACGATCCTCGATGGTTGTTTCGCCGTTCTTGGCGTTCAGCAGATCGAGCAACGGCAAGTATTCGCGTTTCGACGGAACAATCACCACATCTTTGTAATTCTTGGCTGACGCACGAATAAGCGATATGCCGCCGATGTCTATCTTTTCGATCACGGCCGCATCGGGAGCGCCCGAAGCCACGGTTTCCTCGAAAGGGTACAGATCGACAATCACCAAATCGATGTCGGGAATGCCGAATTTTGCGGCTTCGTCACGATCGCCCCCTTCGTCGCGGCGATAAAGAATACCTCCGAAAACTTTCGGGTGCAGGGTTTTCACCCGACCGCCGAAAATCGAAGGATAATCGGTAAGCGATTCCACCGACGTTACCGGAACGCCAAGCCCTTCGATAAAACTTTTGGTGCCGCCCGTTGAATATATTTTTACCTGCAATTCGCCTAATTTCTTGACGATTGCATCTAAGTTGTCTTTATGATAAACCGAAATCAGCGCCGATTTTATCTTCTTTGTTTCACCCATTATTCAAACTTGTTTTACAAGCGTGCAAAGGTATTAAAAAACCAATTAATTTCCGGGAAATATTCGATAAAAATATTCATTGTCGCGTCAATGTGTTCAAAAACCAAAGAGACTGTTCAAAAAGTCCGGTTTCAAGCGGCATGGTTTTTGTGTACCAAATTTGGTACATAGTTTTTGTCATGAAATAAGCATGATAATCAAATATCACCAATCTAAATGATTATCATGCGATTCCATCTGACCATAAAAAATTATTATAACCAGATGAATAATATTGTAGAAATATCAAGCCGAGCATTCAGAGAGCATCAAAAGAAGTATTTTGATTTAGCGGATAAAGGCACACAAATAGTTCTTAAAAGAGGCAGAAATCGTGCGTATGTCTTAACGCCATTAGATGACGACGATTTATATTTAACTCCCGCAATGTTGGAAAAAATACAACATTCAATAGAACAGGCAAAAAGCGGTAATGTTAAAGAATTAAAAGGTTTATCGGACATCAATGCCCTTTTAGGGTTGAGTGATGAATAAGGAAAACGTTGCGTATAAGCTGTTCTATACTCCTGATGCCGAAAGCGATATCCGGGAGTTGATAAAGTCGGGCAACAAAGCTTCAATCTTGAAACTTCAAAAGTTGTTGATCGAGTTAATGGAACATCCCGAAACGGGAACAGGAAAACCGCATCCCATGAAATACGGGTTTTCAGGCTGTTGGAGTAGGCGCATTGATCACAAAAACAGGCTCATATACGTGATTAATAACGATATTGTAACGGTTACAGTTTTGAGCGCCTTAGGCCACTATGATGACAAGTAACGGCAAATATGCTCTTTCGCTGCTGTGGGTCGCTGATCGCCACTAAAACATCAACCCCCCGGTGGCGGCAAATCTATTTACCATCATCGGGGGGATCAAATGTTGGTTTCCGTTGACGTACGTATCGATCGCAGACAACGGAAAAACTCGTTTATTTGTTTTTAAGCTCCTGTACAACGGCATCGATCACCGCAACGGTGGTGATGTTCACGATGTCGCGCACCGAACTTTCGATGTCGGTGAAGTGGATCGGCTTGTTCAGTCCCATTTGCAACGGACCGATGGTTTCGCCCACGCCCATTTCCTGCAACAGTTTTTGGGCGGTGTTGGCCGAGCTTAAATTCGGGAATATCAACGTATTCACATCTTGGCCGTGCAATTTATTGAAAGGATATTTCCGATCTCTCAGGTTTTTGTCCAAAGCGAAATTCACCTGCATTTCCCCGTCGATAGGCAGATCGGGATACTGTTCCTGCATGGTGCGCACCACTTCGTGCACGCTTGCGGGACTTCCTTCGGCGTCGGCGCCGAAATTGGAATACGAAAGCATGGCCATTACCGGGTCTTTGGCAAAGAATCGTACGGTTTCGGCGGCCAAACGGGCAATATCGATCAAGGTTTCCGTCGAAGGATGCCGGTTGATCAACGTGTCGGCCAAGAAAAACGTACCTTTCTTGCTTGTCAGGATGTGCATGGCGCCGAAATGATTGTACCCTTCGCGAATGCCGATTACTTCCTTCGCCACTTTGATGGTATTGGAATATTTGGTGTAAACGCCCGTGATGAATGCATCGGCATCGCCCGTTTCCACCATCATCATGCCGAAATAGTTGCGCTCGAACATTTTGTCGCGCGCTTCGTCGTACGTGGCGCCTTCGCGGGCGCGTTTTTCGGCGAGTATTTTGGCGTAACGGTCGCGGCGTTCTTCTTCGCGGTCGTGACGAAGATTGACGATTTCGATACCCGAAATGTCCAATTGCAGGGATTTTGCCAGCTTCTCGATTCTTTCGTCGTTGCCCAGCAGGATGGGGATACAAATGCCTTCCGACTTGGCCGTAACGGCGGCTTTCAACATGTTTTCGTGACTTCCTTCGGCAAAAACCACGCGCTTGGGGTTTTGTTTGGCCATTTCGGTAAATTGGCGTATCAATTTATTGTCATAGCCCATCAAATCGCGTAATTTCAACTTGTAGGCATCCCAATCTTCAATGGGTCTCTTGGCAACGCCCGAATCCATGGCGGCTTTGGACACGGCGGGAGCCACTTCGGTGAGCAGGCGCGGATCGACGGGCTTCGGGATCAAGTAATCGCGACCGAACGACAGGCGTTTGATTCCGTAAGCCGCGTTCACGACATCCGGAACGGTTTGCTTTGCCAGATCGGCAATGGCTTTCACGGCAGCCACCTTCATTTCTTCGTTGATCTTGCTTGCACGAACGTCCAATGCCCCGCGGAAAATGTAGGGGAATCCCAACACATTGTTGATTTGGTTGGGATAGTCGGACCGGCCGGTGGCAAAAATCAAATCGGGACGCGATTCTTTGGCTTCGGCGTACGAAATTTCGGGATTGGGATTGGCCAAAGCGAAAACGATCGGGTTTTCGTTCATGGTACGCACCATTTCCTTGGTGAGCACGTCGGCAACGGAAAGCCCCACAAACACGTCGGCTCCGACTACGGCTTCCTCCAATGTTTTGATGTTCCGGTCGGTAGCGAAGAACTTTTTGGATTCGTTCAAATCGTTGCGATGTACGGAAATAACACCCTTGCTGTCGCACATCACGACGTTTTCTTTTCGGGCGCCCAACCGTATGTAGAGTTTGGTGCAGGAATTGGCCGAAGCTCCGGCGCCGTTCACCACGATTTTAACGTCCCCGATCTTTTTGCCCGCGATTTCGAGTGCGTTGACAAGCCCTGCGGCCGAAATGATGGCCGTTCCGTGCTGGTCGTCGTGCATCACGGGGATGTCCAATTCTTCTTTCAGGCGGTTTTCGATTTCGAAACATTCGGGCGCTTTGATGTCTTCCAAGTTGATACCGCCGAATGTGGGAGCGATGCCTTTAACGATTTGGATGAATTTTTCGGGATCTTTTTCGTCGATTTCGATATCGAATACATCGATGCCCGCAAATATTTTGAACAGCAAGCCTTTTCCTTCCATCACCGGTTTTCCCGACAAGGCGCCGATGTCGCCCAATCCGAGAACGGCAGTTCCGTTGGAAATAACGGCTACCAAGTTGCCTTTGGTGGTGTAGTCGTATGCCGTTTCGGGATTTTTTTCTATTTCGAGGCACGGTTCCGCCACTCCGGGTGAATACGCCAGAGACAAATCGCGTTGGGTACTGTGGGGTTTGGTCGGAATGACCTCTATTTTTCCGGGCCTGCCTTCCGAATGGTATTTCAAGGCGGCCTCTTTGATTGTTTTTGCCATACAAATGATGTTTTAAGAAAATCGGGACAAAGGTAGATGAAAATTAAGCATCTCGGGATGCCGTCGATAACAAAAAATAAGGCGTATAACAAAAAAGGCCGACATGCAACGAAGCACATCGACCTTTGTTTGCGTTGTTCGAAATTGTTATTTTTCGGCTACGAGGTTCATGTTTTCAACAGCTTGACGGAAAGCAAGTACGCCCGCTTCGGTCAAAGGAACCATTTTTTCGGTTCCGCCGGCGAGGTATACGACGGCGTTGTTGTTATCCACGATCTTGAGAATTTTGGCCGATACATCGCCGGTGACAACACTCCAAACATTGGTTTCTTTGTCCAACACAAGGTTCATTTCGCTACCCGCCGAGTTTTGGATTTTATACCCGTCGGCAAGAGTTTCCACACGAAAATTGTCTTTTTCGCCTTTGATGGTTTTTACATCACCGGCGGCAACAGGGTTGCTGCCCGACCAAAATTCGATGGAGTTCAACACGACGGCGTCCACAAGCGTGGTTACTTCATAAACGGGAATAACCAACAGCGCAAAAAACACCAATTCGTTGACGAATTTATCGCCCACACCTTTATTCCAACTGTACAGTTTATTGGTCAACCCGAAAGAACCGATACACGAAGAGAATAACACACTTCCTGAAATTACGATTGCAACGGCAATCGGCACAAATCTTTTCTTCATTTTCAATTGTTTTATTTTTTAAAATTAATACACGCGGTGCAAAAGTAACAACTTTTGAAACGATTTTGTAAAAACCGGATAAGAAATTCATTAACTGCATGATTAATAAGCGTCTTGCGGAAGAAGAATTTTTCTCTTTCTTAAATAACGGTTCGATTGAGTACGGATTCGATTTCCTACACAAGCATATCGAGAAATGCATTCAATCGGCCGGAATAATAAAAGGGAAGGCTATGCAAGGTGTAGACTTTACCTGAAGGTAGGGAAACAGTATCCGTCGACCCGGGATTATTCCAAAACCGAACGGCGATATTTCCCGAAGATTCGGACATGAGCAGGTGCAGGGATTTCAGTTTCGAATTATCGCCCGATTTGACCTCCACGGGCACCAATCGACCATTGTGTTGATGCAAAAAATCCACTTCCGCTTGGGAATTTTTACTTTCTCTGACCCAGAAATTACGCCTCGAAGAAACCGATTTCGACATCGATAATAATTCCTGTCCGACAATATGTTCGGCCGTTTTTCTTCTCCACGAATCGGCAATGTCTTTCGTTCCGAACAATTCTTTTTGGATACCGGCAGCATAATTGACCAGGCCGGTATCCAACCAGAACAGTTTGGGTGATTTTTTCGTATCGGGCAACATCGGTATGTCGACCGATACGGCGGGATAGGATAACTCGAGAAGCATTGCTTTTTCCAACGTGCGCATGGTTTCACCAATTTCGCGAGACCTGTAATTCGAGTTGGCAAACTTTTCGAAAGCGACTCGTTGTCCGGCAAACGCCCATCCGTAAGTCAACACATACCGCAATATATCGCGCGACGAGGAGTTTTTGGCGTATTTCTCCGTATCGTCTCTGTATCCGGAAAGTATTGTTTCGTAAATATCGGTCAATGCAAGCACATCTTTCCGATCCGCATAAAGAGACACCGCTTCCGGCATGCCTCCGATCAAAACATACTCGTTGAACAATTTCGTGGCTCGGGAATGAACGGATGCCGGTAATGTTACGTTTCGGATCGCTTCTTCGATTTGATATTCCCCGACGGCATTCAAAAATTCGAGAAACGAACATGGTCGAAGCGCCATATACTCTACACGTCCCACCGGAAAAGAGATGTGTGTATCGATCAGACTTTCCAACAATGAGCCGGCAGCAATTACATGTATTTGCGGAATGTCTTCGTAAAAATAACGCAACAGGGCAACGGCTTTCGGCGAATTTTGGATTTCATCGATAAACAGCAAGATTCGCCCTTCGCGTTTTATTTGATTTTTCAGAAAATAAATTGCAGTCAAAACATCTTCTGCTGAATCGTTCCTTTCGAATATTTCTTTTTCTTCCGGTCGTTCCAAATTCAAATGCAAGAACGTATCAAATTCTTCGGCAAACAGTTTTACCAATGTCGTTTTCCCGACCTGTCTTGCCCCTCGGATAATAAGAGGCTTACGATTCGCTTTATTGCTCCACGCTTTTAATGCGGAAAGGGTATCTCTTTGGAACATACATTAACTTGTTGATTCAAAATGCAAATATAAATATTTTGTAACAAATCCAAACATAAAATC
>JAVBRP010000329.1:0-9568 GCA_031547815.1 Bacteroidales bacterium
GCGAAGCATCGGTCGGTTTCACATCGGTCGGTTGAACAGATGCGGGCTTTTCGCCCAACAGATTTTCTATATATTTGCGTGCGAGTGCTTTCTTCTTTTCTATCGAAGTTTTGGTTTCCTTTTCGGAAATTACGACGGGCGGTATATTGGCGAATTTGGGTCGCCATTCGCATTTTGTCTTCCATGCGTCAAAGCTGTAATCATAAAAAAGTTGATTGTCCCATGTCTCGTTCTTCCGTCCGAATTGAATATCCAAAAAGTCGATACACTTTTCGAGGTCTCTTGTCATCGCGGCATGTTCTCCGTAGCGGGGAAAGACTCCTATTTTATCATCTGCGTTTAAGAATTCGTACACTTTCTTCACCGATTGATAACACTGCTCGCAAGCCCACGGATTCAATTGGCGTTCCACAACGGAGTAATGCAACAGCAAGGCTCGCGGAGCGATGAGCGACAACAGCATATTCTGGTCGACGGGTAATTTGTCCTCTCTTCCGAAAAAGAAACGCAACCGAGGGTGAAACCAATGCGCCGCATTGGAAGTAATATCGTCCAATGTTTGATCGCAATACTGCGGATCCGAATATCGGAAAGGCGTTACGCCGCCCGTGCCGCAACTGCTCGAAACCACCGCCGCAATGCGCTCGTCGAAAGCCGCCGCCCAAAGCGATTGCTTGCCGTTACGCGAATGCCCGGTAATGGCGATTTGCGACTTGTTTACTTCGGGACGGAGCCACAGATAATCGATCACCCGCGAAGCGCCCCAGGCGCGCCGCATCAAACAGGTAAAATCGTAATCGGGATAAAGTTTTTGGTAGGCTTGCGTATCGTCTTTCACGTCGGCGCCCGCATACACGCAGGCGATGTATCCTCTTCGGAGCGCGAGCTGCGCCCAATTGCGATGATTCCATTGGGTCATGTACACCGGGAACGGGCCTTTTCCCGGAGGAATCATCAATTCGAAAGTCATTTTCGCTTGATCGCCGGGGCCGAACCGAAGTTCGATCATTTGGATTTTCACGCCGTTTTCCGTACGTTCCGACAAAATGTTCGAACGAAACGATTCGGGCGCCGGAGGTCTTTGCCCGCTGACCCAATGCTCATACAATTCCCTGATTCGGATTTTTTCGCGTTGCCATTGCTCGGATGTTGCCACTCGTGCACCGCTTTCCGACTGCAACGGATCGGGCAAATCGGGTATCGATGGCATTTTCGAAAAATCGGGCGGTAATTCTCCCGTCCGTTTCTGCCAATCGGCCCAAGTGCTGTCTTGAAGCGTCACCCGCAGACTGATGCCGTGCCGATGATCCTTCGGCTCGTTAATCGACAAGGATTCTTGCAAATAACGATACCGAATATCCTGCGCATGCAAAAGCGGCAAGAGCGTTATTGCTAAAAGAATCGTTATGATATTTTTACGAAGCATCTTACAATTACCTCTCCCCCCGCCCTCTCCACAGGAGAGGGAGCCCTTGCGCAGTCCACGATCCGGTCGGAAAGCGCGCCTCCCTCTCTCCTGTGGAGAGAGGGTCGGGGAGAGAGGTGATACATAAAAACGCATAAAACTTGATCGTATTAAGATATATCAGACTTTGATGAATATTTTTTGTTTGTACAGAAAATACAGGAAAAACCAGCAAACGGTGGTGAGCGCAACGCCGTTCAAGAACTGCGCCCAAGTTTCGGGAAAGAGATTGATCACTCCGCCGAAGATGAAATTGGCGGTAAACTTGAAATTGATGATCGATTGGGCCATGTAGATGGCGATGGAATTAAGCCCGATCACCGTGAAAAAGAGTGTCCAACGGCGATACCCGCGAACGTCGATGATCCAGTAAAACAAAGCGAACAGCAACAAACTCAATCCGCCGGCAAGGCAAACGTACGAACTGCTCCACAACGGTTTATTGATCGGGAAAACCAAGCCCCACAACAATCCGAGCAGCACGAGCACAACGCCCGCCCCGGCCATGTATCCTGCTTTTTTCGTCCCGGTCAGTCCTTCTTTCGATGTTTTGACGAAAGAGCCCGTCAACATTCCGAGCAACGCGGTGGAAATGGCGGGAATAACTCCGGCCAACCCGCACGGGTCGTAAAGCGGATCGTATATCCTTCCCGGAAGGAACGCTCTGTCGATGTAACAGGCAATGCTTCCTTCCTTCGAAAAACGGGGCGCATCCGGAAAGTCGGGTGCGGGAACGAATGCAAGCAACAACCAATAAAAGATCAATAACCCGGCACACCATGCAATTCGGCCGTTTCGTTTGGTATTGATGAAAATCAACGCGGCAAACATCCACGCCAGACCGATGCGCCCGAGTACGCTCGAATAACGTTGCGTTTCAAAATCGAACTTGAGCAATCCGTTGAATACGAGGCCGAGCAACACCAATATCAATCCGCGCTTGATGATCCGAAAGTACAATGCTTTCTCGGAAATTCCTTTTTGCAGGCTCTTTTCCAAAGAGTAGGGAAACGAAATGCCGGCAATGAAAAGGAAAAGCGGAAAGATCATGTCGTAAAATCGGAACCCGTCCCACTCGGCATGTGTCATTTGTGTCGACCACCAATTGAACAGCGGATTATCGGTAAGTTTTGCAAGCCCGTGCCAAATACCGCCCCATCCGATAATCCAAAACATATCGAATCCCCGGAGCGTGTCCAGCGATAACAAACGATCAGAACCCGTTTTCATATATTGTTTTATTTTGTATGCTCAAGCGGAAAAATTTTGTGCCCTGCGGCGGTCATGATACCTTTTGCAAATTCTCTTTCAGGGAATGTACAAAAGTAGAAAGCCCGCCAAGTAACTTATTACTAATTTGCGTAAAAAAAACCTCAAAAAACGGCAATCGCAATTGCTCGACATTTATGCAATCATTTGATTAACATTATGTTTCTTATATTGCAAAGGGGTCATTTTTTTATATCGATAAAATATTCTCGACACATTTTTATAGTCATCGAAACCGCATTGTCCCGCCAATTCGGATAAAGACTTATTTGTCGTCAACAGAAGCTCCGAAAAACGCTCTATCCGATAACGCAAAAGATACTGATAAATAGATAGTTTCAATTCTTTTTTAAAACTTCTTTCCAAGGCTCGTCTGGAAAGAGGGACCAAGCGTATCAGACTGTCGATGGAAAGCGGTCGACTGTAATTCAATTCAATATATTTCACCACCTCCGATATATATCTGTTTTCCACAGACATATATTCGGTCGATTGTCTCGACACGATCCGAACGGGATTGATAATGATGTCGTTTGTTTCGAAAATTTCTTCCCGGAAAAGACGGTGTAATCGTTGTGCCGCCCGGTATCCTCCGTTTTCCACATCGAGCACGATCGACGACAGCGGCGGGTCGGAAATGTTGCATATCAGTTCGTCGTTGTCCACGCCCAAAACGGCGATTTCTTCGGGAACGGAAATATTATAAATCTTACAGGTTTCGGTGATTTGCGCCGCATAATAGTCGTCGCAGGCAAAGAGGGCAACGGGTTTGGGTAAGGACAGCAGCCAATCGCTCAGCGTGGCCGGGTTGAATGACCAACGCTCGTTTTTCCGGCTGTTGTTGTTGAGTGTCGACAACGAATATCCTTGCGCTTCGATGCGGCTTCGGAAGCCGTCGGCGCGTTCGCGCGACCAAATCATGTCCTTCGAGCCGTAATACGCAAAATTCGAAAATCCTTTGTTGAGAAAAAATTCGGCAGCCATTTCGCCGGTCTTGAAATAGTCGCCCGTAATGTTGCAAATCTTATCGGTACGTTCCTTATAGTTTTGGATGATGATGGGAATTTTCAACTTATTGAGCTTGTCGATATCCACATTTTCCAACTGTGCGATCACCGCATCGGCTTTCCATTTCTTTGCCCACTGCACCACGCCGTCGTCGCCGTGCAGCTCGCGGTAGTACAACGGCATCCGATAGAACACCCACGGGCCGTGTTCTTTGGAGTATTGCACAATACCCCGTAACAGGCTTCGGCTGTATCCGCTGGAAAAATCGGTGAGCAACAAAATCTTTTTCACGGCAAGCAATCATTCAACCATAAGTCGGCGCTTGCGTCGCTCGGCATCCGCCAGTCGCCCCGCGGTGAAAGATTGACGGAACCGACTTTCGGCCCGTCGGGCATACACGAGCGTTTGAATTGTTGCGCGAAAAATCTCCGATAAAAAATAGTTTGCCAATTGCGAATTTCCTTGACGGAATATTTTCGGCCAAAAGCATGTTTTGCCAAAAAGAATATTTTGCGGGGAGCGAACCCGAAACGAATCATGTAATAAAGAAAAAAATCGTGCAGTTCGTACGGCCCGACAATATCTTCGGTTCGTTGCGCAATTTTCCCGTCGCCGTCGGCCGGCAACAATTCCGGACTGACGGGAGTGCAAAGAACATCCGTCAGAGTGGCTTTCACGGAAGTGTCCATCTGCGTTTCGGCGATCCAAGTCACCAAACTGCGCACCAATGTTTTCGGCACGGACGAGTTAACCCCGTACATCGATATATGGTCGCCGTTGTAGGTCGCCCATCCCAACGCCAATTCCGACATATCGCCCGTTCCGACGACCAGTCCGCCCGTTTGGTTGGCAATATCCATCAATATCTGGGTGCGTTCGCGCGCTTGTGCGTTTTCGAAAGTGACATCGTGAACGGACGGGTCGTGCCCGATATCTTTAAAATGCAAGTCGCAAGCCGCCGTAATATCAATCTTGCGAACGGTAATGCCCAGCGACCGCATCAAATGAAGCGCATTATTGTAAGTGCGTTCGGTAGTGCCGTATCCCGGCATCGTCACTCCGATAATGTTTTCGCGCGGCAATCGGAGTTTATCGTACGTTTTGGCGCATACCAAAAGGGCCAGCGTGGAATCCAATCCTCCGGAAACGCCGATAACGGATGTTTTTATTCCCGTGTGAGACAATCGTTTGGCCAATCCGCCGATCTGTACGGAAAAAATCTCCCCGCAACGTTCCCCGCATTGCGTTTCGGAAGGAACGAACGGATGCGGATCGACCGAACGCAAAAGTTTGAATTTTTCGATTTCGGGTAATTCAACGCCGACGATCCGATATGTTTGTACGAATTTCGGGACAAAAGAACTGATGTTTTGTCGGTCGGCTTTCAATCGATCGATATCGATATCGGTAACAATCAATTGTTCGTCGAACAGGAAACGTTCGGATTGCGCCAAAACGGAACCGTTTTCGCAAATGATGCCGTTGCCCGAAAAAACAAGGTCGGTGGTCGATTCGCCCCAACCCGACGATGCATACACATACCCGGCAATACATCGAGCCGATTGTTGTTGGATAAGCGATTTCAGGTAATCGTGTTTCCCGACAAGTTCGTTGCTTGCCGAAAGATTGAAAATGATATGCGCTCCGGCCAACGCCAACCCGGAACTCGGCGGAACGGGCGCCCAAAGATCTTCGCAAATCTCCGCGCCGAAAATAAATTCTCCGCAATGAAACAACAAGTCGGCGCCGAACGGAACATAATTCCCGCAATAAACAATATTTTTTTCGATCACTTCGTCGGCAGAAGCAAACCGGCGCTTTTCGTAAAATTCGTTGTAGTTCGGCAAAAAGGTCTTCGGCACCAAGCCCAAAACCTCTCCTTTACTGCAAACAGCGGCCGCATTGAATAACTTGTCGCGCGAACGAATGGGCGTTCCGATTATGAACACAATATCCGACGTGCGCGTATCGCTTAATATCTCGATAATGGAAGCTTCGGCTTGTTCGATCAACAGTTGCTGCCGAAACAGGTCGCCGCAGGTGTAGCCCGTGACGGACAATTCGGGAAAGCACACGATTTGCACTCCTGCTTCGGCCGCCCGAAGGATCATTTTTTTGATTTCTCCCGCGTTGAACTTGCAATCGCCTACCGTGAGCGCGGGGATCGCCGAAGCTGCTTTTACAAAACCGTAATTTGTCGTCATTGTCGGGAAAGGTATTTTTTCGAATTAATTACGACAAAGATAATATTTCCGGAAAGAAACCGGGCAAAAGGTGATAAAATCCGCAACATAAAGCGGTCGTGAAATGTTTTATCAATATTCACTTTTAATTTTTTGACCATGTCAACAAATAAAATCACACAACTTTTGGACGATAAGGCCGAATATTATTTGGGCCATGTGTGCAGAACCATCGACAAATCGCTCATTCACGAACCGTCGCCGACGACGATCGATCGCGTATGGATGTCGTCAGATCGCGGCATCCCCACATTGTGCAGCCTGCAACGCTTGCTGGGTCACGGACGGCTTGCCGACACGGGTTATCTTTCCATCCTTCCCGTCGATCAGGGAATTGAACATACCGCAGGAGCCTCGTTTGCTCCGAATCCGCTTTATTTCGATCCCGAAAACATTGTCAAATTGGCTATCGAAGGCGGCTGCAATGCCGTAGCGTCCACTTTTGGCGTGCTCGGAGCCGTAGCCCGCAAATACGCGCACAAAATACCGTTCATCGCCAAGATCAATCATAACGAATTGCTCACCTATCCCACCGCTTACGATCAGGTGATGTTCGGTTCGGTAAAAGAAGCTTGGAATATGGGTGCGGTTGCGGTCGGGGCTACCATCTATTTCGGTTCGGAAGAAAGCCGAAGACAATTGACGGAAGTGTCGGAAGCGTTCGAATATGCGCACGAATTGGGAATGGCAACCGTGTTGTGGTGCTATCTCCGCAACAGCGCTTTCAAAAAAGACGGCGTCGATTATCACGCAGCCGCCGACCTTACGGGACAGGCCGATCATTTGGGCGTCACCATACAAGCCGACATCGTGAAGCAAAAACTTCCGACGAACAACGGCGGTTTCACGGCCATCGGCTTCGGCAAGGTCGACAAAAGGATGTACGGCAAACTGACCTCCGACCATCCGATCGATCTTTGCCGCTACCAAGTGGCCAACGGTTACATGGGGCGCGTGGGGTTGATCAATTCGGGCGGAGAATCGAAAGGCGCGTCGGATTTGAAGGAAGCGGTGATCACCGCCGTTATCAACAAGAGAGCGGGCGGCATGGGATTGATAAGCGGACGCAAGGCTTTCCAAAAATCGATGAAAGACGGTGTGGAATTGTTGCATACGATTCAGGATGTGTATTTGGATAAGACGATTACGGTGGCATGACAGCCATTGTTAATATCGTGTACGAACATGCATCGTCAATACGGGCTTCGTGTTCGTACACGAATTAAACATTTCATGGAAATATAATCGATTTTCAAATTTTCGAATCGCGAAGTTATGACAACCTGCCGATCACGGGCAGGGAATCTTTGAGTATTGTTTTATTAACCGATATCTCATAAGCATTTGAATTTGGCGAACTAAAAAAAATAGAAATACATTCAGACATACCATGACATTTTCTATCTTTGGCAATTAAATCGGCGATTCGATAAAACCGGATCGGATTAATTTGAATATCATCAACTTTCCGCAAAAAAGATTTGGAACCGGAAGAATAAAAAGTACGATCATGATACATAAACTTGTTCTTAAGAATTTTAAAAAGATAAAAGAAGAAACGTTTCTTTTTAATAATTTTGACCTAATTGTCGGTTCCAATAACAGTGGGAAAAGTACAGTTTTGCAGGCTTTGGCTATTTGGCAATTTTGTGTAGATCAGTTTAGTCTAACAAAAAAGAAAGGGAAAAATGGTATTCAGATCGTTTTACCCAACTTTACAGCATTACCACTGCCCGAATTTAACTTATTATGGAGAGACCGTACTGATAGAGAATATGTAGTAGAACATAACCGGTCGCGGTCGGAGATAAAACAGCTTAAGTACATTTATATCGAAATTGATGTTTATTGGAAAAGTAATGAAAATGTAGAGAATAATTTTTGCGTTCAACTGCGTTATCATTCTCCTCAATCAGCTTATGCAATTCCTCTCAAAGGATGGACTGATTTCACGGGAAAAATGAAAGATCATAATATGCCTCACATTGTATATGTTCCTCCATTTTCAGGGTTAGAACCTCATGAAAAGTGGATGGATGACGGAAATGTGCGCGAAAATGTTGGAAAAGCCCAACCCGGATCAGTCTTGCGCAATTTGTTATTTCGAGTTATAGATAGACCGGATGTCCCAATTAAGGAGAATAACGATTGGAAAGAAATAGTTGATCGAATAAACAATTGGTTTGGTGTAGATTTATTAGTTCCTGAATATGAAAAAAGAGTGGGAACCGAAATTAAATCAGAATATAAATCAAATAAAAAAACTTTTGATATTATTTCAGGAGGTAGCGGTTTTCATCAAATACTGACATTATTTGCATTTATGTATGGATACAAGGGTGTTACAACTATTCTTTTTGATGAACCTGATGCACATTTACATGTAAATTTGCAGCGGCAAATTATTAATTACTTCAAACAATACCCTGATACACAATTCTTAATTGCGACGCACTCGGAAGAATTTATAAAAGGAGTAGAGATTGATTCTATTTTGTCCATATTATCCGGAAGCCCGCAAAGAGTACAATCCAGCAATACAGTTCTTTCAGCTTTGAGCATTGTAGATAATATGGATGTGGTGCGTACACAAAATTCACCATTTATTTTATATATTGAAGGAGAAGATGATGAACGTATTTTATCCGCTTGGGCTAATACCTTGGGAAAAACGGAGGTATATCAAAAATTTTATCCTTATGTTTTAGGAGGTTCCAGCAAAACCGAAATGCAAAAAAAAGCAGAGAGTCATTTTGGAGCTTTAAAATCAATAGTGCCTAATCTAAAGCGAGCCATTATTTTAGATTATGACAACGATGATGTTGCTATAAATCCTCCGGAAAATCAACCGGTATGCAATGAATGGAAACGAAAAAATATCGATAATTATTTATTAGTTCCAAATGCATGGAAAGAAGCTGTTGCCAACGAAATGAATGTTTCCATAAATGATTTATTCCTTGAACCATACAAGAAATTAATAGATGATGAATTTATAGGACAAAACTTATCATTACCGCCTAATGCTACGTGGAAAAATGTGAAGGCACAGATATTTTCTGTCCTTGACGGGAAGAAATTATTATTTGAAAATCAAGATTCACTTTTTTCTAAAATTAAAAATCTGCCGGAAGGGTTTAAGTTGAATCGTTTAAAAGTGGCATCTGCGATGAAGGCTCATGAAATACATGAAGATGTAGAACATTTTTTCGAGAATTTAGAAAAAATTGTAAATTAAGAAAAAAATAAAAGCGAATCCTATCACCAACAACATAAAACAGCGCCTTTTTGTTACGCGAACCTTTGCTGGAAGCATTGCATATTGTACACAACTTACCGATACACTTAGTTTGCAAAAGATTTCTCCGGATAAAAAGGATTGTAATAATCCGGCATATCATAAGTCATTTGTTTAATGCGTTTCCTTTAATTTTTCAACTTCCATGCGATTTTCCCTCATTCTTATCCTTTTTTGGCCGTTTCTTTCCGCTTTTGCGCAAGACAGCGCCAAATACATCACCGTTCAAACATGCATGTTGTCCGGGCCGATATTATTGCAAACACCCGTCTTGAGCGACAGCGT
>JAVBRP010000009.1:0-4567 GCA_031547815.1 Bacteroidales bacterium
CCGACCCCTAAAGGGGAGTCTTTGTATACCGCGCTTTGCGCAAGTCCCCTTTAGGGGATTTAGGGGTGAATACAAAATAAATGCATTTATTTTTTGCTTCGCAATTTTGTTGTTCTTGCCGGCGGCTGTATCGGGCATGGAGCCGACGTTGATGCACGCGGGAAAATATGCGTTCGGCGTCGACGATTTCGAATATGTTTACCGCAAAAACAACCTTTCGGGCACGCAAACGCCCGAAGAATGCCTGTCGCTGTATATCCCTTACAAACTGAAAGTTATTGCGGCGAAAGATGCGGGATTGGACACGCTGCCGTCGCTTGTCGAAGAATGGACGACGTATTGCGATCGGTTGGCCGAAAAATACCTCACGGATGCGATCGTCGACGAGCAATTGCTGCACGAAGCGTACGACCGAAGCCTTTACGAGATAGAGGCGGCGCATATCTCGGTGAAAATATCGGGCGCGGATGCTTCGGCGGCTTACGATAAAATGACGCAAATCAGGCAACAAGCAATCGGCGGAGAAGATTTCGAGCAATTGGCCGAACGTTAGTCCGACGATCCCTCGGCAAAGACCGCCGGCGGCCGGTTGGATCATTTTACCGTTTTTCAATCGGAATATCCGTTCGAAACGGCGGCATACCGTACGCCCGTCGGGCAAATATCCGAAATAGTCCGCACACCGGGCGGCTATCACATCATCAAAGTATACGATCGCAGACTGTGCAAGCCGACAAAATCCTTCGAGGAATCGAAACCCGAACTGCGACGAAAGATCATGGCCAACGACCGTATGTCGGCGGGGATCGATCGATATGTTGCGGAACTGAAAAAGAAATATCGTTTCGTTGAGGACACTTCGTCGTTGCATTTCATTTCCGCAAAGAAGCGAAATACTAATTCCGGAAATCGGACGTTATTTTCTTTTGCGGGACGAAGTTACGGTTCGGAAGATTTCGAACAATATGCGACGGCAACGAACCATACGAGGAAAAGTTCCCGCACGACGATCGAACGGGTATATAAAGAATATGTTACGAAAGTTTTGTTCGATTACGAAAAGGAGCGGTTGAAATGCGACAATGAAGATTTTCGCAATGTTGCCGACGAATATTTTGAAGGCTTGTTGCTGTTCGAGATTTCGGAACGGGAATCGGGAGCGAAAGCGGCGCGGGATTCTGCGGGCCTGGCCGATTTTTACAGGAAAAACGCCAAGTCGTATCGCTGGAAACGCCGTATGGTTGCGACCGTTTATACTTGTGCGGACGAAAATACGGCCAAACGGGCCGAGCGGACAGTGAACAATAAAAATGTCGCGGGCGGCCGATTGCCAAGCGATTTGTACAATTTTTTTTGCGACCCTGCCGGAAGCGGACCCTGCATCGACACCGTTCGGCTGGTGCTTCCGAAAGGCGCCGGCACCGTCGCCGATCGGGTAAACCGGAAAAAAGGTTGTTCGAAAATATTGAACCACGCCGGTAAATTTGTATTTTTGGACGTTCATGAAATCCTCCGTCCGCGTCGAAAAACATTCGAAGAAGCGCGTCCGGAGGCGATTGCCGACTATCGGGCCGTGTTGGAAAGCCGGTGGATCGAGCAATTGAAACGAGTGTATCCCGTAACGATAGACGAGACGGCATGGGCGGATTTAAAGAAAAAGTATGCAAAATAAAATAGGCGATCAAAATATACCTCGCACCGTCGAGTTTTGGGTGTCACCTCTCTCCCCAACCTTCTCTCCACAGGAGAGAGGGAGTTGCGCTTTCCGCCGCAATCGAGAAGCGTGCAAAGGCTCCCTCTCCACAGGAGAGGGCGGGGGGAGAGGTGGTATTAAGAGAAATTCCGTTTTCCGGAGCGGCAGCATTCCCGTAATCCTTTTGTGCATCGGGTTGGCCGTATTCGGATGCAAGCCGACAGTCAAAAAAAATGATAAGGTTGTGGCAAAAGTCGGAGAAAAATATCTTTATTTCAACGAAATAAAAAGCATATTCCCGAAAGGATGCACCAAAGATGACAGTTTGTCGTTGTCTAAATTGTACATCGACAATTGGATCAAAACCCAATTGTTGCTGCGAAAAGCCGAATTGAATCTTACCGACGAGCAGTTGGATATTTCGGAAGAAATAGAAACGTATCGGACTTCGTTGCTCATCTATAAATACGAAGACCAACTGTTGCAAAACAAATTGGACACGGCGGTTACCGATGCCGATATACAAAGTTATTACGACGCCAACCTCGACAATTTCCTGTTGGACGAATATGTCGTGAAGGCCCTGTTTTTAAAGATTCCGGCCAACGCTCCGAATCTTTACGATGCTCGAAGGTGGTATGTTTCCGACAGGGAAAAAGACATTCAAGATTTGACGAATTATTGTCAAAAATATGCCGAAAAGTACGATTTTTTCGGTGACGAATGGGTTTCGTGGTCGAGAATCGAAAAAGAAATGCCCAAACCGGATGCGGCCGCAAGACAGGTGGCCTCCTACAACCGGATAGAGCAGAACGACGATGCGTTTGTCTATTTGGTGCGCTTCAAAGAAAAAAGAGCGCCGGGCGAAGCAGCTCCGTTGGTGATTGTTAAAGACCGGGTAAAAAACATCATCATCAATAAAAGAAAATTAAAGTTTATCGGCGAGTTGGAAAAAAATATATACAACGATGCGCTGGTAAAAAAACAGTTTGAAATATATAAAATCAATTGACCGAAAATGTCGGAACAAAATCGTAATATTTCTCACGGGCAAGTTCTTAACAATACCTCTCCCCCCGCCCTCTCCACAAGAGAGGAAGCCCTTGCCCAGTCGACACTTCTGTCGAGAAACGCGTCACCCTCTCTCTTGTGGAGAGAGGGACGGGGAGAGAGGTTACACCAAGAAAAGCATCATTGAGCTTGCAAGTCCAAAAATCAAAAATTTGAAAATCAAAAATCGAAAATGAAAAGAATTATCATTTTGCTTCTCTGCTTTTACGGCATAACCGCTTACGCGCAACCGTATATGCTCGATCAGATAGTGGCCATCGTTGGCAGCAAGCCCATCAAGCAGTCGGACGTGGAAGGGTTGTATTTGCAGGCCAGAGCGCAGGGATACCCCGTTCGTGGCGACATGAAATGCGAGATGTTCGAGCAATTGCTCACGCAGAAACTGTTGATGAACCAAGCCGAAGTGGACAGTTTAACGGTGGAGCAGAATACGATAGAGATGGAATTAAACCGCCGTTTGGACGAGTTTATCCGGCAGATCGGTACGCAGGAAGCCTTGGAACAATACTTCCATAAAAGTATTTACGAAATCAAGGAGGATTTGCGGAAGAGCTTGCACGAACAGCTTTTGGCGCAAAAAATGCAAAGCACCATTACCGAGAACGTAAAAATAACGCCTTCGGAAGTACGCAGTTATTACAATAAACTGTCCAAGGACAGCATTCCGCTCATCAACGGACAAGCCGAGTTAGCGCAAATAGTGATGTACCCGCCGTACAGCGAAGAAGCCATCGGCGAAGTGCGTCAAAAATTGTTAGACTTGCGAAAACGTGTCATCAACGGAGAGAATTTCAAGACGCTGGCCGTTTTGTATTCCGAAGAACCCGGAGCGGCACGTACCGGCGGCGAAATCGGTTTCCACAGCAAAGGCGAATTAGATCCCGAATATGTGAAAGCAGCATGGGCATTGAAAAACAAAGGCGATGTGTCGCGTATCGTCGAGTCGAAATTCGGATATCACATCATCCAATTGGTCGAAAAACGGGGTGACCAAGTCAACACCCGTCACATATTGATGACGCCGAAACCCAATCCCGAAGCGATAGAAACCGTAACGGGGCGTTTGGATACATTGGTGCGG
This sequence comes from Bacteroidales bacterium, assembly GCA_031547815.1. Lineage (GTDB taxonomy): Bacteria > Bacteroidota > Bacteroidia > Bacteroidales > UBA4181 > JAIRLS01. The sequence goes on from JAVBRP010000009.1 coordinate 3,846, forward strand.
CTCATCAGAAAAGATTCGTTGGACTGGAATTATGCCGCGTTGCGTTTTTCACAGGACGAAAATACGCGCTTCAACGGCGGATTGATGATCAACCCGCGCGACCACGGTACGCTGTTCGAAATGGATCAATTGGACAAAGCCGATTACGCGGTCATCAAAGACATGAAAGTCGGGGAAGTTTCCGAACCGTATGCCTCAAAGGACGAGAAGCAGAAATTGGTGTATAAGATCGTGAAACTGAAATCGCTGTCCGATCCGCACCGCGCCAACCTGAAAGCCGATTACAGTTTCTTGCAGGACCTTGCGTTGCAATACAAGCTGGCTTCGACCGTCAACGATTGGGTCAACGAAAAAATAGAAACCAGCTACATATACATCGACGATAGTTTCAAGCGATGCGGGCTGAGCAATAATAATTGGCTGAAGCAGTAATGGTGCAAAGTTCAAAGTTTATCTTCGATGAACTCGCAAGGCTCGGTTAAGGTTCAAAGTTCGAAGTTCGGGAAACGCATCCCGACCTTTACGCTTTTTGCCGTAATCTTTGTTCTCACGGCGTTTTCGGTTGCGCCGACATTGGCGCAAACCACCACGCCGATCAAGAAAATTGAGGTAACGCGATACAACAGTTTGGAATTCGATGATAAAATCGCACCCGACGCGCAACGAATCATCGGCGACGTGGAGTTCAGGCACGACGACATCATCATGACTTGCGACAGCGC
>JAVBRP010000227.1:0-2978 GCA_031547815.1 Bacteroidales bacterium
TCACGAAATAATATCCGGTTCGGATGCCGGGCAAATCGGCGTCGATTTGTATTTTCATCATTGCAATCCCGATGTTTTCCGCGCCGTTATCAAGGAACACGCGGGGCTGTACGATTTATATGTCGTCACGCCTTTTTGTCACCCTTCGGTGAGTCGCAGCTTGAACGCGATTCCCAAGCATCGGCTTTTGCAAGTGGCGCGACCTCCCGTATTGGGCGGGACGGCATACGTCAGTCAACGATTCGATGAGGAGGTGACAAACGCCTTGCTTCAAATTAAAGAAAGGATCGGGAAATACGATAGTTTCAAATTGATATTTCCCGAAAAAAGAGGGCATCCCGAAGAAATCAAAGACGCTTTCGTCGATTTTTGCAGTACCGGCGGTATTTCTTGCACCATCGAGCCGGGTATCGAAAAAGACACGGTACAAAACGGCACGGCTTTTTTCGTCATAACGGATAACGACCTGATCGAAATCGTGAAACAAACCGAAGCAAAAGGGTTTCGGATCGGAAACGAAGTAGGAATTGTTTCCTACAACGAAACCCCGATGAAAGAAATCATCCGAAACGGAATCACCGTCGTCAGTACCGATTTCAAGCAAATGGGAAAGGAAATTCGCCAATTTATCGAAACGCGAAAGTTTATTCAAAAAAATATACCCACAAAAGTTATTGTAAGAAATTCATTATAAAAAGATTCAAGATTTAATATTCCAAATTCAATGTTGTTTAATTAAAGGTTTCATCAAGGTGTTTTACCCCCGACCCCTAAAGGGGAGTCTCGGTGTACCGCGCTTTGCGAAAGTCCCCTTTAGGGGAACCGCAGCCCTGATAAGGGCAAGCTCGGCGGAGCCATTTAGGGGTAAAGCATTAAGCAAACGATATTGGGCGCCGATCGGCCTTTTTTGCATGGTCTTCATGTCGGTGTGCCTCATGGCGCAAGCGCAACAGTTGTCGACTTCGTCCAAGAAAGCGATCAAAGCCTATAATGCGGGGTTGGATAACTATTCGCGGCGGCAGTACAGGGAAGCGCTCGCCAACTTGGCCGATGCCGTGAAAGCGGACGATAAATTTGTCGAAGCGCATCTGCTGACGGCCGAGTGTTGGCTGGAGACGGGCGACACGGGAAAGGCCAAAGCGGGATTTTTGCGTTGCCTCGCGCTGAATCCCGATTTTTTTCCGCCGATATATTATTCGGTGGCCGAAATTGAGTTTGACGAAGGCGAATACGGCATGGCGGACGAGCATCTCGAACAATATTTAATATATAGCGGACAGAAACACGCGTTGCGGACCAAAGCCGAAAAATTGCTGCAAAACAGCCGATTCGCGGCCGGCGCGGTGAAAAATCCGGTTCCGTTCCGACCCGAAAACCTCGGATTGGATTTCGCGTACGACGAATATTGGCCGAGCCTTTCGGTGGACGAGCAAACGCTGGTTTTTACGGGGCTTATTCCCAAAGATGCCGATAATGAAGCGGTGGTGGGCAATCGGCAGGAAGACTTTTTTGTATCCGATTTCGAGAACGGAAAATGGTCGAAGCCGCAAAATTTGGGGTCGCCGCCCAACACGTCAGACAACGAAGGTGCGCAAAGCATCACGGCAGACGCTTCCAAAATGTTTTTCACGGCGTGCAACCGCAGCGACGGCAAAGGCGGATGCGACATTTATTACAGCGAAAAACGCAACGGACTGTGGACGCGTCCGCGAAATCTGGGCGAACCGGTCAACACTTCCGCCAAGGAAACCCAACCGTCGATATCGGCCGACGGGCGCACACTTTATTTCGTGAGTAACCGGGGCAGCGGCAAAGGCGGGCAGGACATTTGGATGTCGACGCTCGACGATAAAGGCCGATGGGGAAAGCCAGCCAATCTCGAAGAAATCAATACGCCCGGCGACGAATCGTCGCCTTTTATTCATTTGGACGGCCGCACGTTGTATTTCGCCTCAGACGGTTGGCCGGGGATGGGGCAATACGATCTGTTTGTTGCGCGAAGAGATTCGACGAGCGGCAAATGGACGACGCCGCAAAACCTCGGCTATCCCATCAACAGCAAGCACAATGAGGAGGGCCTGATCGTGAACGCTCGCGGCGACAGGGCGTATTATTCGTCCGATCGCAACGATCGCCGTGTCCGCAACATTTTCACGTTCGAGCTGTACCCCGAAGTGCGGCCGCAACCGGTGTCGTACATGAAAGGAAAGATATACGACGCCGTGCGCTACAAGCCGCTCAGGGCTTTATTCGAGTTGGTGGACGTGGCTTCCGGCCGAAAAGTGATCGAGTCGTATTCCGACAGCGCCAAGGGCGAATTTTTGGTGTGCATCCCTTCCGGGAAGGATTATGCGCTGAACATCGAATGCAAAGGTTATCTGTTCTTTTCGGAGCATTTCACGATGACCGGCGGCAGCTACACCGAGCCGTATCTGAAAGATATTCCGCTGCGACGGATACAAGCCGGCGAAAAAGTGATTCTGAAAAATATCTTTTTCGATTTCGATTCGCACAAACTGTTGAACGAATCGAATGCCGAATTGCAGCATTTGGTGAAATTCCTCCGTCAAAACCCGGATGTCAAAATCCGCATTACCGGCCACACCGACAACGTGGGTAAGCCGGCATACAACATGGAATTGTCGCAAAACCGCGCGCGCGCGGTGGCCAATTATTTGCTGAATGAAGGCATTGCCATGAATCGCGTAAGTTACAAAGGGATAGGGGCTTCGGAACCCGTTGCGGACAACGGTACCGAAGAGGGCAGAGCGCAAAACCGCCGCACGGAATTGGTGATCGTGAAATAGAAAATCTTAAAACATATCCGCATGAAATAAGCATGATAATCAAATATCACCAACCTAAATGATTATCATGCGATTATCTCCGATGAGCCCTGCGGGATTCCATCTAAGGGACAATGATAAAATAAAATTCTCATCTTTTTTAGACAGGATTAACGGGATTTTTACATCTTG
>JAVBRP010000361.1:0-2903 GCA_031547815.1 Bacteroidales bacterium
CAACAGCGCGCCCAGAATACGATAACCGGCCAGTTCCACTTCGATCACCGTCGGATGGTTGTATATCCGGCGCACGGACAAAGCGCTGCATCGTTTCCCGGCTTCGGCCGAGGCGCCGACAAGCGAATCGAAGAGCGGCAACCGATGCCGGCCTGCCATGATGTCGTCATAATGATGCATGAACACGGCAATGCACTCGTTCACCAACTTGTTGATAAGCATGGCGCGCAGGTAGGAAATCTGTTCGTTCGGATCGGTAACGGTGGCGAAAATGGTCTTTGTTTTGGCGAAGAACGGCCGATCCCGTTCCGACGATTCGTCCCAAAACGCCATCAACATATCTTTGGTTTCGTCGGTCGAAAGGATGTTCAGCTTATGCGCATCCTCCACATCCATGATCTGGTAAGTAATGTCGTCGGCAGCTTCCACCAGATAGACCAGCGGGTGCCGGCAATAACGAACGGGGTCGTCCGAAAGGCGGACAAGTCCCTGCTCGCGAACTATTTCTTCGAATGTGTCGTGTTCCGACACAAAATATCCGTATTTGAATTTTTTCTCGTCGGCGGCTTCCGAACCGTAAGGATATTTCACCAACGAAGCCAAAGTGGCGTAAGTCAGCGCGAAGCCGCCTTTGCGCCGCCCGTTGAATTGGTGCGTCAACACGCGAAGCGCATTCGCATTGCCTTCGAAATGCGTCAGGTCGCTCCATTCGCGATCGGAAACCATTTTTTTGACCACAGTTCCCTCTCCTTCCGAGAAATAGCGCGAAATAGCCTTTTCGCCCGAATGCCCGAACGGCGGATTTCCCATGTCGTGCGCCAAACACGCCGCCGACACGATCGATCCGAGCGTCGAAAACAAGTCGGCTCCGATCGGTTCCGCACGTTTCTCCAATTCGACGGCCAGCATGTTGCCCAACGAGCAACCCACGCTTGCCACTTCGAGACTGTGCGTCAGCCGATTGTGTACAAATACGCTTCCGGGCAAGGGAAAGACCTGAGTTTTGTTCTGCAGCCGGCGAAAAGGCGACGAAAAGATAATCCGGTCGTAATCGCGCCGAAACTCCGACCGCGCGACATTTTTATCGGCAGGCGCCGAACTCTCGCTGCCGAATCGCGTTGCCGAGAGAAGAGAATCCCAGTTCAATTTTTGATTTTCAATTTTTGATTTTTGATTGACAAATGACAAAGTGACGGAAGTGATGAGCGACAGGTGACGAGTGACAGTGTTTCAACCTTGAAACGAGCTTACGAACACCGCAGGCGAACGTTAAATTTCAAACCTCCATCAAATTTATCCGGTTTCTGTCGGCCACGCCCAATTTCAGCTCTTGCGCAAGCTCCAAAAACTTGGTCGATCCGGGCCGTTCCGCCGTTTGTTTTCCTTCTTCGATGCGTTTGGCCAACACTATTTCGTACCCGATACGATCTACCGCCACCGGATCGGTTCCCGCCAGCAGCATATCGTAATTGCAGATAAATTGAGGATTGGCTCCGGGTCCGCCGTCGAAACAGCCGACAAGACCGTCGACGATATTCAGCACCACCTTGTCGCGCAAGGGCGGAAACGCGCACACGTATGCGGTGGTTTCGTGCCACAGCTTTTCGTGAAGCCGGCCCGTGTTGGTCACCGAACCATAAGCCAGATTTTTCATGCACAGAGTGACCGACGCGCCCGCATTTTTCAATATCGGGATATTGATGATCTTGGTGACTTGTTGCGTGCATATTTTCGTAAAATACGAATATTTCCCGCCGTTGATCATGAACGGCATGGTTTCGGCGTCGTACGCGCCTTCCACATCGGCATAGAAATACTGATCCTTGTCGATGCGCTCTTCGCCGTACAATTTTCCGTCGGGAGTGCGATAACCTCCGTCGGCATCTTGGCATTCGGTGCCCGTGATCTTGACACCCGGATAATTCTCCGCGGTATAGCCCGTTTCGTGCAATTGCATTTCGCGGCGATCCCATATCACCAAGTTCGCCCGTGCAATGCCGGCTTCCTCCAACTGTCGGATCACGGCTTTCGTTACCGCATGAGAGGTGGTGAGCATTTTACCCGCCACCGGATTCACTTTCAGCCCGATAATATCCTCCGGTCCGACAAATTGCCGCCAAGCGTCTTTCACGTTATTCGCTCCGGTGAGCCGCAACATGCACGTCTTCAACATATCGTACACCTTGTCCGGATCGGGTTTCCCGTCGACGACGCAGCCGGGACGATGTGCTTTCGTCACTTTTCCCGGATACCGTCCCGGCATGGAATCCTTGGTGCGCGGAACGGCTTGTGCATCGGCGATGTTGGTGGCCGGCAATTCGTCGCGCAAATGGTTATTTTCCGTTTCGGCCGATTTGACGATTCGGGGCAAAAAAAGCCCCATACTTCCCGCCGAAAGAAATTTGAAAAATTTTCTCCTGTACATAGTATGACGATTTTGTTGGTTGATCGGAGCCGATGTATTTTTGACAGAGACAAAGATAAATGAATTTATCCGGAAAAACGATTGAAGATCACGGGTAATTGTAAAAATGAGCAAGTAAAAAACTTTCCGCACCCTATTTTCGCACGTACACCTCAAACGTGAATGCATACGCGTGTTTTTCGTCCGGTTCGTGTCTTTCGGACGATTCCGGCTGCCAAAGCGCTGTATCGATTTCGGGGAAATACACATCCGCTTCGAATTGCCCGTGAATGCGGGTGATATAGAGTTTTTGCGCTTGCGGCAGCATTTGTCGGTAAATTTGTGCGCCGCCGATAATGAAGCATTCTTCCCCGTCGGGACATTGTTGCAACGCCTCTTCTATCGATTTCGCCGTAATGCATCCGGGAAGCGACGCGGGCAACGACCTGCCGATAACGATATTTTTGCGGTCGGGCAACGGTTTCACGGGCAACGACTC
>JAVBRP010000149.1:0-6011 GCA_031547815.1 Bacteroidales bacterium
ATGCGTGCCTTTCCGCGTGACGGTGTCGGGCACAAACAAAAACGTCGAAAACGCATCGAAAGTCGAATGCAGTTTTTCGAACTTGCCGCCTTTCTCGAAATTCGGTTTTATTTTGTCTAAATATCTCCTTAACGGATTCATTTTTATTGTATATTTATTAGATTTAGGCCCCCTAAATCCCCCCGGTGGGGGACTTCCGTACCGTTCTCCCCTCTCTTCGGGAGAGGGGGCGGGGGTGAGGCCCTTTATTAGCTCATTTCTTTAATCATCATATCGATGCCGTCCCGGATGATGGACTGCACGTCGGTTTTCGAAGTGCACACGAACTCGCACAGTGCGAAATCCTCTTCGGCAACTTCGTAAATGCCCAATTGTTCCATTTTCTCGATTTCTCCCGCAAGGATCGCTTTTACCAAGTGTTCGGGATAAATGTCCATCGGGAACACCCGTTCGTACTGCCCCGTCATCACCAACGCGCGGTGTCCGCCGTTCAGGTTGGTGTCCAGATCGTATTCTTTGTTCGGCGTCAGCCACGAGAAAAATGTACGCCCCGCGCTGTATTTGCCGAATCCCGGCATGGCCCATCCCAACAGTTCGTAATGATCGCCTTCGGGGATGACGGTCACTTGACTGTCGTAGTAACCGAGGTATCCGTCGGTCTCCACGCGCGTGCCCGTCAGCACATTGCCGCTGATGCAGCGAATATTTCCCGCTTTGATGTTGTCGGCAAAACTTGTCATGCAGCAACCGCCCGTTACCTTGTAATAACGCGGGGCATTGACTTCCGAACCGCACAGAACGATGGTTTTCGATGCATCGTACACCGCTTTGTTCATCAGTCGCCCGATCACCGTCACGTCCTGCGGGTTGACATACCATACAACATCACCCTTATTGATCGGGTCGATGTGATGGATTTGCACGCCCACGTTACCTGCGGGATGCGGCCCCGAGAATTCGTGTAATTCGACATTTGTCGCTTTCGTGAATGCTGCTGCGGGCGGATAATCCGATTGCACGCAAAGATGCACCTTTCCCGAAGTCAGTTTGGCCAACGTGTCGAGGCCCGTTTGGAAATCGGAATCGACATTTTGGAAAATGTAGTCATAGTCGGGACCGAGCGGCGACGAATCGAAACACGACACGAAAATCGATTTCGGCGTGTCGTGCGGATTAGCGATAACGGCATACGGGCGTTGACGGATGAACGGCCAAACGCCGCCCGCCAGCAAGTATTCGGTAATCGCTTCTTTGGTAATCGCGGTCGGTTTGATCGTCGAAAAGTCCTCCGGCGTTTCCCTGCCGTCGTTTCTCACCGTCACTTCGAGAATGCGCCTTTTTTCGCCGCGCACCACCGCTTCCACGGTTCCGCTCACCGGCGAGGCGAACAATACTTCGGGACGGTTCTTGTCCATAAACAAGGGCGTACCGGCTTTCACCGCGTCGCCTTCTTTCACCAGCATTTTGGGTATCAGCCCCGGAAAATCGGTCGGCTTTACGGCGTAAACGTCGGACATTCCGGCTTTGACAAGGACTTTTTCGGCCTTGCCTTTCAGCTTGATGTTCAAACCTTTTCTGATCTTAATAACTTTTGACATAAACCTCAAAGTTTATTTTTTTTAAGAAAGTGCAAAAGTAGTATTGTAATTCTCAAAAATCAAGTGAATGAAAAAATAAAATTAACCTCCTAAAAATGCACCATTTCCATAACGGAAAGCGGTAAAGACTAAATTTTTATTTAATAAGCTATCCGATTTCCGGATAATCTTTTCAACAAGTATTTATAAAAACACTTCCGGGCGCACAATTGTTTAAACTCTTGTTTTATCGTCCGGCACTGAGGAAAAGCTAAAAAAAATACTTCCTGCAAAAAAAAACTTTCTAAAAAACGAAACGTTTTTCAAAAATATTGTGTAATTTTATACGGTTTTAATAATTTTTGTTTACACACGAAATAAAAGTTTAAGACATTATATTCTCATCAAATATGGATTATAATCGGATTAAAACTGAGCTTGAGCGGAGGGAGATGTCTGTCAGGGACTTATGTTTTCGAATTGATGTAACCGAACAGGGTTTACATCAAATGATAAGAAATAAGTCCATGAAAATAGAGGTGTTGGAACGTATATCTTATGTTTTGGAACTCCCCGTCACGTATTGGTTTGAGGAAAATGCGCCGGAGGTATCGATTACAAATACGATCGTCAATTTTGTCGCAAGCGAGCAGCCGAAGAAAAATACTGCCGACAAGGTGATTCATGAGAAAATCGATTCACTGACAAAAGATTTGAACGAGATGCTCAAAGAGATGGCATCGAAATAGTTATCGGATACATTTTTTTAAAATAACTTGGGGAATGGTGTTGCAAACCGATATGTCCTATCTTTGCGGCCACATTTTAATATATGCATCCGATTATTCTCCATATCGAAACGTCAACGGAATTGTGCTCCGTTGCCTTATCCCGCGAAAACGAGTGTGTTGCCGTGAAGGAAAATTCCGAAGGGCGTAACCATGCCTCCATGTTGACCCCTTTCATAGAGGATGTGCTGAAGGAGCAGGGTATTTCCGTCGCCCGGCTCGATGCGGTTTCGGTGAGCGCAGGTCCCGGTTCTTACACGGGATTGCGTATCGGATTGTCGACCGCCAAAGGTATTTGCTACGGGGCGGGGATTCCGTTAATCGCCGTGTCGACCTTGCAAGCCATGAGTTCGGGCTTTGTGCGCGGGCGTTCCGTTGCGGCGTCCGATTTGTTTTGTCCGATGATCGATGCGCGACGCATGGAAGTGTATACCGCACTATTTGATAAAGAGGGGAATACGGTCAAGGATATTTCGGCGGAGATTGTTACGGAACAGACTTTTGCGGAACAACTTGAGATGCATCGGATTTATTTTTTCGGCAACGGCGCGGCCAAATGCCGTTCCGTCATCGCGCATCGCAATGCTTTGTTCCCCGACGATTTCGTTCATTCGGCGCGTTACATGATTGTACCTGCATTGCGGGCATACAACGAGAAACGGTTTGAAGACGCGGCGTATTTCGAACCGTTCTATTTGAAGGATTTCATTGCGGGGAAACCGAAAAAGTTGCTGTAAATCCGTTTATTATGACGACGTATCCTCGCAATCTCATAACGCCTGCTTTTTTACCCCGTATTTTTGGTACAGTCGCAATTTCCGATATAACGTCTTCATCGCGGTAAGCGGCAAAGAATATAGTCTATCCGTAAAAAAAACAACGGCTAAAATACAAAAGGTATTTTTTTGATAACTTATTTTTTTTGAATCCGTATAATCATTAATCCGTAAATACGATCTGTCGAATAACACTTTCGGCATATCGCTTCCCGGATAAAATTTTATCAATAGAGGAGTTTTAATGGTAGGATCGTTTCACACACGTTTCGCTTCCGCCGAAAGGTCTCCGCAAAGCGAAATACTGCGGCAATACAAGGTTGTTACCGACAATAAAGATTTGGTCATATTTTTGAACGGTGTAGCATCTATGGTGTCTGTGCTGAACAAAAACAGACAAATCGTTTTTGTCAATAAAATGATTTTGGACATGGTAGGCGCCACCGATATTCATCAAGTGCTGGGCAAACGGCTCGGAGAACTGTTCGGCTGCCAGCACGCTTTTGAAGTGAACGGTTGCGGCACTTCGCCGCATTGCAGCGCTTGCGGTGCGGTGCGTACGATGCTGGCGTGCACAAAGGAGCAAATTTCGATAGACGAGTGCAGCTTGACCAACGACGAGGCCAAAGTATCTTTCGACTTGCGAGTACATTCCACATATACAAACGTTTACGGCGAGGATTTTATTATCTGTTCTTTATTCGACATCAGCAACGAAAAAAGACGCGGGGTGATGGAGCGTATCTTTTTCCACGATATCATGAATACCGTCAACGGCATCAGCGGCATAGCACAAGTATTAAATAAGATAGAGGCCGAAAAACAACCGATGTATCTTTCGTATCTGACGCTTTTGTTGAATTCGTTGACCGAAGAAATCAATTCGCACCGGGTGTTGACAATGGCCGAAAGAGATGAATACCGGCCTGCGAAACACGAGCTGTCGTCGCTCGATTTCGTGATCGACGAAGTGGAAAAGTACCGACAGCAAGCGACAGTCGAAACGAAAGAAATACGAATTGTCGACAATTCGGAGAATCATCGGTTTGTTTCGGACAAGACATTGCTTTCGCGCGTGTTGAGCAATATGATTAAGAATGCGCTGGAGGCCGAAGCGCCGGGGGCTGTGATCGAAGTCGGCGTTCACAAAGGAGCCGACGGATATTTATATTTTCGGGTACGCAACGAATGCATTATGTCCGAAAGAGATAAATTGCAGGTTTTCAACCGATCGTTCTCCACCAAAGGCGAAAACAGAGGGTTGGGAACATACAGCATGAAGTTACTGACCGAAAAATATTTGAACGGCGCAATCGGTTTTGTCAGCGAACAAAACGAAGGCACCGTGTTTACCGCCAAAATTCCGGCTTCGAAAGAAACCGACAAATAATACCTGCATCAACGTCGTGCCGTTACGCCGACCATACAGCATTTTGCAAATCATTGCACAATACCTTTTCGGCTTTGTGTTTTGCACCGCACTTCTTCCCGAAAGGATAATTTTTCCCGGTAAAAACTAAACAAGTTTCCGCTTGTCGATCACCCGTACCGCTTTTCCTTCGCTGCGGGCAATGGTCTTGTGTTCCACCAATTTTACGGTCAGGCTGATGCCCAATGCGCTTTCCAAAGCATGTTGAATACGGCGGGTAGCGCTCTGCAACTCGCTGATGCGATCCCAAAAGAAGCCTTCTTCCACTTCCACCTGCAATTCGAGCACGTCCAAGTTGTTCACGCGATCGACAATCAACAGGTAATGCGGGCTTGTTTCTTTCAAATCGAGCAGTACGCTTTCGATCTGCGACGGGAAAAGGTTCACGCCGCGGATGATGAGCATGTCGTCGCTGCGGCCCGTGCATTTTTTCATGCGTACGAGTGTTCGTCCGCAACGGCAGGGCGAATAGTCCAAGCTCGACAGGTCGCGGGTGCGGTAACGAAGCAACGGCAATCCTTCTTTGGTGACGGTGGTGAACACAAGTTCGCCTTCCGCACCTTCGGGCAACACTTCCAACGTGACGGGGTCAACGATTTCCGGCACGAAATGGTCTTCGGATATGTGCAATCCGCATTGGCACGTACATTCGAATGATACGCCGGGGCCGATGATTTCGCTCAACCCGAAAATGTCGATGGCTTTGATGTGAAGTTTTTCTTCGATTTCGCGCCGCATGTTTTCCGTCCACGGTTCGGCGCCGAACGTACCCACGCGCAATTTGAATTCGCTGCGCGGAATGCCGCTTTCTTTGAGGGCTTCGGCCAGATAGAGCGCGTAGGAGGGCGTACAGGCCAACGCTGTGCTGCCGAAATCGTGCATGATTTGTAATTGGCGGTTGGTATTGCCTCCCGAAATGGGAATGACGGAGCATCCCACCTTTTCGGCTCCGTAGTGAACGCCCAATCCGCCGGTGAAAAGCCCGTAACCGTAAGCCACCTGAAGGAAATCGTGCCGATTGATGCCGGCGCCGGTCAATGTACGCGCCATCACCTCGCTCCAAGTGGAAAGGTCCTTGCGCGTGTAGCCCACTACCGTAGGTTTTCCCGTCGTTCCCGACGAAGCGTGCAGGCGCACGATCTCGGTTGTCGGTACGGAAAATAACCCGAACGGGTAATTGTCGCGCAAGTCTTGTTTTGTGGTGAACGGCAATCGCGGCAAATCTTCGATACCGCGAATATCTTCGGGGCCTACCCCGAGTTCCTGCATTTTTTTACGGTAAAAAGGTACATTGTGGTATACACGTTCCACCATATCCACCAATCGTCTGCTTTGGCATCTCCGCATCTCTTCGCGGCTCATGCATTCAAACGTTTCGTTCCAAATCATGTTTTAATTTTCGATTTTTAATTTTTTAATTACCTCTCGCAAAGGCGCAAAG
>JAVBRP010000071.1:0-3440 GCA_031547815.1 Bacteroidales bacterium
AAATAGCCGTTCCGTCGCATCGCCGCAAAGGCAACAACTATCTCGAAATATCGGGAGCGCGCGCCAACAACCTGAAAAATATTACTGTACGTTTCCCGCTCAACGTGCTTTGCGTGGTGACCGGCGTCAGCGGTTCGGGCAAATCGACGCTGGTGCGCGATATCCTCTTCACCACGCTCGAACGGCAAATTAACGGCGCCGGCGGGGAACGTGCGGGTGCTTTCGACAAGTTGACGGGCGATATCAACAAGCTCACATCCGTCGAGTTTGTCGATCAGAACCCCATCGGTCGGTCTACGCGCTCCAACCCCGTCACCTACAGCAAAGCGTACGACGAAATCCGTAAACTGTTCTCGGAACAGCAGCAGGCGAAATACAACGATCTGAAACCCGCTCATTTCTCGTTTAACGTGGAGGGCGGCCGTTGCGAAGAATGCCAGGGCGAAGGCGAAATAACCGTCGAAATGCAGTTCATGGCCGACGTGAAATTGGTGTGCGAAGCCTGCAACGGCAAAAAGTTCAAGGAAGAAGTGTTGGAAGTGACCTATCGCGGAAAAAATATCTACGACGTGTTGGAATTGACGGTAGACGAAGCTATCGAATTTTTCGGCGAGAACCGAAAATCGACGCTCGAAAAGAAAATCGTCGAAAAGCTGCAACCGTTGTCCGATGTCGGTTTGGGATACGTAAAATTGGGACAATCGTCCGCAACCTTGAGCGGCGGCGAAAGCCAGCGTATCAAATTGGCGTCGTTCATCACCAAGGAGGCAAACGGTAAATCGACGCTTTTCATCTTCGACGAGCCGACCACCGGGTTGCATTTCCACGATATCCGTAAGTTGCTGGATGCTTTCAATATGCTGATCGAAAACGGAAACAGCGTGTTGGTCATCGAACACAATCCCGAAATCATCAAATGCGCCGATTGGGTGATCGACTTAGGCCCCGAAGGCGGCAAAGGCGGCGGAAACATTGTTTTTCAAGGCACACCCGAAGAGCTCGTCAAATGCAAGAAATCGTATACGGGGCAATATCTGAAAGAAAAGATAAAATAATCGTTGCATCGTATAAAAAAGTCGGAAAAAGTCAAAATATTTTGACTTTTTCCGACTTTTTTATACCTTTCCGAAAAATTTTATCGTATGAAACGAAAAATATCAAACGCACTTTTGGCGTGGAAAAATAACGAAAAACGTAAGCCGTTAATTGTAAACGGAGCAAGACAAATCGGCAAAACATATATTATCAATGAGTTCGGCAATGCGGAGTTTTCCAATTTGGTTTACATTAACCTTGAAGCCAACCCTGCAATCAGGGCATTTTTTGAAGGTAATATCGAGCCTTCATCTCTGATTCAAAGTTTGGAATCGTATACCGACCAACACATTGTTGCAGGGAAAACCTTGCTTTTTCTTGACGAAATTCAGGCAAGCGAAAGGGCTTTGACTTCCTTAAAGTATTTTTGCGAACAAGCGCCTCAATATCACGTTATAGCAGCAGGTTCATTGCTCGGAGTGGCAATAAATCGCGAAAAATATTCTTTCCCGGTGGGCAAAGTGGATGAGATAAATATGTATCCGTTTGATTTTGAGGAATTCCTTTGGGCGTTGGGAAAAGAAAAATTGGCGGAAATAATTCGCGAGCATTATGTAAAATTTGAGCCTTTGCCCGAAACGCTCCACAATTTGGCACTGGAAATGTACAATCATTATTGTATTGTCGGCGGAATGCCGGAAGTAATTGCCGATTTCTTGAAAAACAATAGTTTTTTGACCATAAGAGACCCGCAAGCAAAAATTCTGAACGAATACATTGCAGATATGGCAAAGTATGCCGATGCAGCTACAAGCGTAAAGATCAGAGCGTGTTACGAGTCTATTCCGGCACAATTGGCGAAAGAAAATCATAAATTTCAATATAAAGTTGTACAAAAGGGAGGCACGGCAACTATTTTCGGCGTTGCAATCGATTGGTTGCAACAAGCAGGCATTGTGCTGAAATGTCAAAAAATAGAACACGGTTACGTCCCCATAAAAGCATATCAATATTTTCCTGATTTTAAGATTTATATGAGTGATGTAGGCATGCTGACGATGCTTTCGGGTTTTCCGTCGCAAATGATTTTAAATTCGATTGAAACCAACAATACTTTTATGGGAGCAATTGCGGAAAACTTTGTAGCACAGATGTTCGTGTCGAAATCGATTCCGTTGCTTTATTGGAAAAACGAAGAAACTGCCGAAATCGATTTTGTTTTTCAGGATAACATCGACGTTATTCCTGTTGAAGTGAAAAAGGGTTTACGTACACGAAGCAGCAGCATGGCAATATTTACCAAAAAGTACAACTCGCCTTATGCCATCCGTATTTCGCAAAAGAATTTCGGCTTTGAAAACAACATAAAATCAGTGCCTTTGTATGCCGTATTTTGCATTTGAAAACTAAAACCGGACTTTTATTTTAGGTTCGCGATTTTTGTTACATTTGTGTTTTGATAATCTTTTTTGCAGGAATTATATAAATGTCTAAGCAACAATCCAAAAACAGGGTCAACGTCGTTTATTCCACGAACCCCGATTTCGAATACCGATACGACGAACCGGATGAACGCGAAACGCTTCCGCCGGCGCAACAGGATTTGCGGGTGATGCTGGATAAGAAAAATCGCGGCGGCAAGGCGGTTACCTTGATCACCGGTTTCATCGGCGCCGACGACGATTTGGCCGCGTTGGGCAAGGATTTGAAATCGAAATGCGGCGTCGGCGGTTCGGCCAAGGACGGCGAAATACTGATACAAGGCGATTTTCGCGATAAAATCCTGCAAATGTTGCTGCAAAAAGGTTATAAAGCCAAAAAAGCGGGAGGATAAACATTTGAGTTTAAGGTTTGAATGTTTAAAGTTTAAAGTTCCAAGCGTTGTCACTTGTCATTAATCACTCGTCACAAAGATTATTTTGAATACTGTATTAAGCGTCAATATCAATAAAATAGCCACCATTCGTAATGCGCGGGGCGGCGATGTTCCCGATGTGGTGCAAGTGGCGCTCGATTGCGAAAAGTTCGGAGCGCAAGGCATCACGGTGCATCCGCGTCCCGACGAGCGGCACATTCGTTATGACGATGTCCGCAAATTGCGCGATCGATTGTCCGTCGAGTTCAACATCGAAGGCAATCCGACCAAGGAGTTCATGCGTTTGGTGCTGGAAGTGAAGCCGCATCAGGTCACGTTGGTTCCCGACGCTCCCGGCGCCATAACTTCCGATGCCGGATGGAATACCGTGGCAAATCAAGCATTTCTGAAAGACATCGTGAAAGGATTTCAGCATGCGGGCATCAGAACATCGCTGTTTGTGGGCACCGAGACGAGGTTTATCGAAGCCGCCGCGCAAACGGGAACCGATAGGATCGAATTGTATACCGGCCCTTATGCGCACAACTTT
>JAVBRP010000160.1:0-7271 GCA_031547815.1 Bacteroidales bacterium
CGTCAAATTGGTAAAAATCCCGCCCGCAAAATGCAAACCCTCAATACGTTTCTGCACCACCGAATGCGAGCTCACTTCCATGAAGCAATATTTGCAGCCGCGATCGACCATCTCGCTCAGCAACGCATTCAGTTGCAGCGGGTCGGGCGTAGTGTGCGTCGCCTCGTGCCGTTCGTCGTCCACATAATAAGCCACCGTCGAAATTAATCCCGCTTTGTAGCCCAATTTGCGGAACAAGCGATACAACAACGTGGCCGTGGTGGTTTTGCCGTTGGTTCCCGTCACCCCGACAAGCGTCAACTTTCGCGACGGACGTCCGTAATATTCGGAACAAATCGATCCCAACGCTGCCGCCGAATCGCCCGTGATGATGTACGTGATGTCGTGACGAATGGACTCGGGCATCGCTTCGCAAACGATCGCCGATACGCCGCGACGCACCACATCGGAAATATATTTGTGCCCGTCGGTGACCGTGCCGCGAACAGCCACGAACAAACTGCCCGGCCCTGCCTGCCGCGAGTCGAAACAGACCGACAGAATCGGGATGTTGATATCGCCCGTGATCGAAACAACGGGAATTTTCCAAATGATATCTGCAAGGGTTTTCATTCCGAATGATGTTGATTTATCGTCTTTTATTTATTATCATCGCATTGTTATTCAATTAAATCCGCAAGAAATCCTTGAATAAACTTCACCCCGTTGTGGGTTGTATTCAGATTTTTGTTGACGACGTACCTTTTTTGTATGGATTCATCGTCGCAAAATCGATTAAATCCCGCCAAACTGACGGGTTTCGCCATATTCTTATACTTGCTTTCCACTGCCGTCATTCCTTTCAAGCGATTGAGAACGAAATCGACCTCCACTCCGTCCGATGTCCTGAAAAATTGAAGTGTTCCACCCGAAGGCTTATTCCGCCAAAGTTCCAGCATCACGTAATTTTCGAAAAGCGCTCCGTTGTCCAACCGAAAATCCGGATCATTAAAATCCTTCACGATAACGTTCCTCAAACCGAGATCACAGAAAAATACTTTTTTCATCTTGGTGATCGACTTGCGCTTATTGGCGACGTACGGTTCTACCATTTTGATGATATACATCTGTTCCAGCAGATATATGTATTCTTCGCACTTTTTGTACGACAATCCCGTTTCCGCACTTATGGCGTTCACATTTACCAAATTGCCGATTTGCAACGCCAATAAGCGAAGCAATTTATTAAAACCGATAACGTATTCGTTGGCAACATAATTGCGCACATCTTTCAAGAGATAGGTGGCATAAATATCGTCCAGTACGGCAATTTTTTCTTCCGGCGACGACAAAAGCGCAGCACGCGGAAATCCCCCGTAAAGCAAATACTCCGAGAGAACGTTGCTTACCGGAGTGGTCAATGCCGAACTTTCGGTAGCATCGTCGAAATCCCGATAAAGTCGGTGAATCTTTTCGTCCTTGAACAGCAGGTATTCTTCGAGCGAAAGCGACGAAACTTCCACCACCCGAACCCTTCCGGCCAACGATTCTTCCACGCGTTGAAGAATGTCGAGGCTCGAACTTCCCGAACATAATATTTTCAACGACGGGTATTTATCAACCAACAGTTTCAGCATAACCGAAATTCCTTGGATGTATTGAAATTCATCCAACATCAGGTACCCTTTCAGATTCTCGTTCAGATATGCTTTCAGATATTGTTCGATGGTCGAAAACTTTTGAAACAGTTCGGCAATCTCGGGATCTTGGCCGTTGAGAAACAATTTTTTTCCTTTTACGTCGAACGATTGCATCAAACTCGTTTTCCCTACTTGACGAGCGCCTATAAGCACAACAATAGAGACGACTTTGAAGCCGGCTGCTATCGTTTTTAAATATTTGGTTCTGACTACCATAATATCATTATTTAGCGCTCAAAATTATATCTTTAAATTCGGTTTTTAAAATTTGTTGCCTGTTTTTTACCTATCGAATAAAAAATGATCAGATATTTTTACATCATTATTGAAATTTTATTGCTACAATTTTTCCTATTAATATATTTTTTTTGCAATATATTCATCTCTATTGACGAAATATTTGCCACATTTTTATCTAATTGGATAAAATTATGGCTATTTTTTTATCAGTGAAATTTCAAATGGCTTATTATTAGAAAAATACATATCTATAATTTATTAAACTTGTCTTGCTTTTGAAACTCGATAAGTTTCTATATCATTATTGACTCATCTCCAACGAAATAATACTTCCCGGTGAGGCTTTGCTTCCCGGAGTTATCGATTGCGAAATCACGCGCCCGCGTCCGCGAACTGAAACCCGCAATCCGCGTTCTTCCAACAAAAAAAGCGCATCTTTCAATCCCATATCCGTTACGTTGGGAACGAGGTTTTTGTCGATCGTTCGCTTTTTCAATTCCACCTGCTTGTCGCCGCCGGTTGCGCTCACCCACTCGCTTTTCGGATTTTCCTTAGCCATTGGGATTTTCAACTCCTTGAGCACGTAACTCAAATCGCCGTACGCTCCCGATTTCGAATACGGAATGTCGGCCGGCACACCGCGCTTTTCGGGTTTCAGCACTTCGTGCATGTCGGGGTCGGCCGCATATATCTTATCGGCAATTTCGCGAAACACGGGCGCCGACACCGCTCCGCCGCCGTATCCATTGACCGCAGGCGCATAAATACTCACGATGCACGAATATTTCGGCCGATCGGCGGGAAAATACCCGACAAACGACGCATAATGTTTCAGGTCTCTTTTGTAACCGTATTTTTCGTTGGCCACCTGCGCCGTTCCCGACTTTCCCGCAATGGGGTACAAATCGGTCTTGATGCGCTTGGCCGTGCCGTATTCCACCACCGCTTCCATCATTTTTTTCACTTTGCGGATGGTCGATGCCGAAGCAATTGACGATTTGATCACTTCCGTGTCGAACGTCTGTTCCGTCGATCCGTGTCGGCTCAGTTGCTTGACAAATCGCGGCTTTACCATTTTTCCGTCGTTGGCCACCGCATTATAAAAAGTCAAAACGTGAATCGGCGCCAAGCGAACCTCGTATCCGAAGGCCATCTGCGTCAGCGATATTCCCGACCAATATTTGTTCGTGGGATATTTGATGTCGGGATCGCCTTCGCCGCTCAGCTCCAAACCGAGTTTTTGGTTCAAATTCATGCTGTACAGGCGATCGATGAATTGCTTCGGTTTGTCTTTGTAGTATTTATTGATGATTTTGGTGACGCTGATATTCGACGAGTGTGCAAAAGCCTTTTCGACCGTCAGCCAACCGAACGTTTCGCGGCGACGGTCGTCGTGTACGCGTTTACCGTGGTAAAACACCTCGCCGGCAGTGCCGTTGTCCACCGAATCCGTCGGCTGAATGTATCCGTCCTCGAACGCCGCCATGTACGACATCAACTTAAAGGTCGACCCCGGTTCGATCGATTCGCCGAGCGCATAATTGTATAATTCGCGATAATCGCCGTATTCGTTCTTGCCGAGGTTCACGATGGCTTTCACTTCGCCCGTGGCGACTTCCATCACCACCGCCGTGCCGTGATGCGCATTGTGATATTGCAATCGGCGACGAAGACTCGTTTCGGCCACGTCCTGTATGTTGATGTCGATGGTCGACACCACATCGCCGCCGTCCTTCGGTTCGGCCGAATTAATTCCGTTAACGGGCATCAACGCGCCGCCCGATAGTTTCTGCATCACACCCACACCGCGTTCGCCGCGCAGATACGTATCGAAAGCGCCTTCCAACCCGGGATAGTTCCCGTTGGGATCTTTGTACAAATAACCGATGGTGCGCGCGGCTAATCCGCCGTTGGGCAGTTTACGGACATTTTCCTGCACGGCGATCAGTCCGCCTTTATTGGGTCCGAGCCGGAAAATCGGAAACTTCTTGATCGCTTTCAAATCGAGGTAATCCACCCTGCTGTCGATCAGAAGATAACGTTTACCCTGCCGTCGCGCTTCGACGATTTCCTTTTTGTACATGGAGGCGGGTTTTTTACCCAACCGTTTCGACAGGCAAAACGCCAAGGAATCTATTTTCGCGTTGAAAACTTCGTCGGTAAGTCCCGCGGCGCGCGTATCCATTCTGATTTCGTACGACGGAAGCGAAGTAGCCAGCAATCGCCCGTCGCCGGCCAAAATATCGCCGCGATTCGGTTCGATAATAATGTCTTTCAGGCTGATCTTTTCCATCATCTTTTTCAGTTCGGCGCCTTCGGCAACTTGGGTGTAAACGATCTTTCCGATAATGGCCACGGACATGATCAATACCGCAAAGTAGACGACTCCCGCACGAAATAATATGTCTTTCTTGACCGACACCTTATCATTTTTGATTTTTGATTGATGATTTTTGATTTTGACGCTCGAAAGCAATCGAAAATCAAAAACTAAAAATCAAATTTTGAATTACTTTTCTATTTTTAACGGCGGCTCCACCGATTCCTGCAAATCCAGCTTATTGTTCTTTACCATTTGAATGACGATTGATTGCCGGCTGATGTACATCAATTCGGCGGCGGTGGTGATCGATTCGGCCCGCAAATCTTTCACTTCCTGCTGCAAATCGGTCATCGAGCGCGCCACCTTTTCGGCGTGGTAACGATTTCCAATATATACGATTCCCAAGAAAGTGAGCCAAATGATGAACCCGATGTTTTTCAGAATGATGCCGCGCGTGAGCAACGATCCGTTGAGGATGTCTCGAATGGAGCGTCCTTTCAGTTCGTCGCTTTCTTTCTTGCTGTCGACAAATTCTATATTTTTTTGCTTGCTCATTTTTTTCAAATTCAAGATTTCGAATTCCAAATTCAATGATTATGTTTTCTCGCAAGACCTATCGGGTTTTCAAAACCCAATAGATCGGTGAACGAGCAAACCTATTAGGTCTCAAAGACTTGACAGGTTTTAATTTCATTATTTAAAAACGCAAATCTCCCGCTTCTCGGTTTACTTAACCGCTTTATGGTGCTGACAACTCGTTTATTATCTACAATACTCATTTTTGCCAAATCCTCACTTCCGTCCGGATTAGCACAAATGAAAAAATTACTGCCGAATGCGCTTGAACGTTCGTCATTGTATGGAAACCAAACATTTTTTCGCCAACAGTCCGAAATCATTTCCAGAAAATCTTTTTGCGCTTTTCGGTTATATTCCCAAACACTTTTTCCGTCTTCCAAAAAGGATTCCTTTTGCGCTTTGATGCATTTCGCATGTTCCACGGCCTTATAAATACTTCCGTTCGGTAGAATCTCCCTTTCGATCAAATCGAAATCCGATTCCGGAATAAAAATGCCCAATTTTTCGTATGTAATTTCCATTGTCTTCGATTTTAAAATTCGGCGATTCGTTCCCCGATTCTCAATTTTGCACTACGTGCGCGACTGTTGGCCTCAATTTCCCCGTCCGACGGAACGATCACTTTGTTGTTAATTTGACGGAACGGGACTTTCACGTTGCCGTAAATATCTTTTTCCGCTTCGCCTTCGAACATGCCGTTGCGGAAGAAATTCTTCACCAAACGGTCTTCCAGCGAGTGATACGTAATCACGGCCAATCGCCCGCCCTCATGCAGCAACTCGATGCTTTGTTCCAGCAAGGCTTTCAAGCCGGACAATTCGTCGTTCACCTCAATCCGCAAAGCCTGAAACACTTTCGCCAAATATTTATTTTCAGCTCCGCGCGAAATACACTTTTCAACAGCCGCGATCAATTGACTGCTCCGTTCTATCGGCGTTTGGCGCGCTGACACAATGGCTGCCGCAAGACGCGATGCATTGGGAACCTCGCCATATTGCGCAAAGATTTCCCGAAGCCGGCTTTCCGAATACCGATTGATCACTTCCGCAGCCGTCAACCGCCCCGCCGCATTCATCCGCATATCCAACGGCGCATCGTCGCGAAAGGTAAACCCGCGATCCGCGGCATCAAAATGATGCGAGGAAACGCCCAAATCGGCCAAAATACCGTCAATCTTCCGAAAACCGTTATGTGCGAGATAATTCCGCAAAAAGCGAAAATTGCCCCGTTCGAAAATCAGCCGGTTATCGTTCGGCACGTTGGATGCCGCATCCGCATCCTGATCCAAAGCGACCAAACGCCCGTCAGGGCCGAGCCGCTTCAAAATTTCCCGCGAATGACCGCCTCCGCCGAAAGTCACGTCCGCATACACCCCGTCGGGACGGATGTCCAGCCCGTCGACGCTTTCCGACAACAATGCAGGCGTGTGGTACGTCATAAGTCATCCGGATGATAAGCGGCATCGCCCATGATGCGTTCGGCGCGGTTGCGCTTGGCTTCCGCGTCGCCGCCGCTCGCGTTGTACAAATCGGGCGACCAAATCTCTATCTTTCCGATGTTGCCCGCCAGCACGGTTTCGCCGGTAATGCCCGTCTGTTTAAGCAAACGCCCCGGAATCAGCAAACGCCCCGTATTGTCGCATTCGACTTCGGACGCTCCCGCCCTGAAATCGCGCAAAAACTGACGATGGTCGGGATTGTACGGCTTGATGTTTTTCAGAATCAAGTTATTCTGCCGCTCCCATTCGTCGGCGGTATACAATTCCAAACATTGCTCGTACAAGTCTTTCTTGATCACAAAACGATACGACTCCGCCTCCCCCATCTGCTTGCGAAAAGCAGCCGGCAGCATGATGCGCCCCTTGACATCTACCTTACAGTCATATTCGCCTGTGAATATTATCATTACATTCGGATATAATTTGCCGTAAAAGTACAAAACATATTCCACTTTTTACCACTTTTTACCACTTTTTGCTATTTTGTTGATAACTTTTTTGAGCGGCGAAATGATATCCGAATTTATTAGGAATGCGTTCAAAATAAAATTCCGGGTTTTCGACATGATCAATTATGTCTTATGTCCCGCCCGAACTTCGGAGTCGATTAACCGTCACAAAGGGAAAATCTTCGTACGCTTAGTGTCTTATCGGTTAAATTTTTCTTAACTTTGCACAATAAATTGCACATGATTCAAATAACCATAGATAAAGACATTCCGAAAGGGCGCAGTTTGGCTTTGCTTGCCGAAGCTACGTGCGATTTCGGGCGTTACGGGCTTACTCCGGGCGAAATAAATTACATCAAGGCCCGCACGGAGACCGAAGCCAAACAAATTGTCGTCAACAAAGGCGATTTTCAAGTGTTTGTTCAAATAGTCGACCCCGCATGCGCCGTCAACAAAGAGGCGGAAAACATGCGGTGCGGCGCCGGCGAGATACACCGGCGAAT
>JAVBRP010000027.1:0-5663 GCA_031547815.1 Bacteroidales bacterium
GTGAAATAACAGGCCGCCACGGCAACCGCGAGGCGCAAATATCTGCAAATCTTTGCCGGTACCGAAGTCGGATTTTTCCTCAACGGCATCGACAGAAGCATGAAAAGCAACGTGCCCGCAATCACCGGAATGAATTGATAGATCGGATCGCCGGAAAAATACTCGGCTATCGCGCCTTTGTCGGCGTTGATATTGCCCAATGTTCCGGGACGGGCGCTTTGTATAAACCGCAAAAACAACACGGTTATCCATGCCAGTATGATCCCCGCCCAGCTTAGCGAATCGACGACCGTGTCAAAATTTGATCTTTTTTCCATTTTGTCGGATATTTTGATTTAAGTAATACGCAAATCCGGCCGAATTTATCCGACCAGCAATTGAAACGTTTTTTCCATTGCTTTTTCCAGCCCGTCGATGTTTTTGCCTCCGGCTGTGGCAAAAAACGTTTGTCCGCCGCCGCCGCCCGCCATTTCCTTGGCTGCTTCGCGCACCGTGTTCGATGCATTTTTCCCTTCGGCAACCAATGCGTCGCTCAAAGCAACGGTTAGGGTCGGTTTGCCGCCGAAGTCGCTGCCGGCGATGAACACAAGCCGTTCGAATCGACCTTTCATCTTGAATGCCAAATCCTTGATTGCTTCGGAAGCAAACGAGGATTTGAATCGGATCACGTTGATGCCGTTAAATTCTTCCGCGCTGTCGGCCAGCGTATGTTGAAATTCGTCTATTCGCTGACGCATCACATCTTCGAGTTGCTTTTTCAATTCGTGGTTCTCCTCCACGGCTTTTTTCACGGCTTGCAGGAACGAGGGCGAGTTGTTGAATATTTCGCGCACCTGACGGATCGAATCTTCCTGCGCATAAACATACAGTTCCGCATTTTCGGCCGAGATGGCTTCGATACGTCGGATACCGGCCGCGATGGCGCTTTCGGATACGATTTTGAACATTCCGATTTGTCCGGTCGCCTTCACATGCGTTCCGCCGCAAAGCTCGACGGATTCGCCGAAACGGATGGCGCGCACGCGGTCGCCGTATTTTTCGCCGAAGAGCGCCATGGCTCCCATGCTGCGGGCCTCGTCAATCGGGATGTTGCGATATTCGTCCAACGACGTATTCTCGCGAATCATTCGGTTTACTCGTTGTTCCACGGAACGGATTTCCTCGTCGGTCATCTTTTGAAAATGCGAGAAGTCGAAACGCAGATATTCCGGGCCGACCAGCGACCCTTTTTGCTCCACGTGCGTGCCCAGCACTTCGCGCAAAGCGAAATGCAGCAAATGCGTGACGGAGTGATTGGCTTCGGTGGCTCGGCGTTTGTCGAGATCGACCACGGCAACGAAATCGGCGTCGGGATGTTCGGGCAACCGATCGACGATGTGTATGTTCAGGTTGTTTTCTTTTTTGGTGTCGACCACCGGAATGCATTCGGCGTCGGACTTGATGCAGCCGCTGTCGCCGACCTGTCCGCCGCTTTCGGCATAGAAAGGCGTGGCGTCGAACACCAGTTGGTATTGTTCCTTGCCTTTGGAGGTGACTTTCCGGTAACGGAGAATGCGGATGTCGGCTTCGCTGTAATCGTATCCGACGAAGCGCGTTTCCTCGCCCGAAGCCAATTCCACCCAGTCGCCGGTATCGACGGCGGCCGCGGCGCGCGAGCGGTTCTTTTGCGCGGCCATTTCGGCTTTGTATTCTTCCTTGTCGTAATCGAGCCGGTGTTCGCGAAGGATCAATTCGGTGAGATCGAGCGGAAAACCGTACGTGTCGTACATCTCGAACACCACTTTCCCACCGATGAGCGTTTGACGCTTGGCGTCGGCATCGGCAATGATGTCTTCGAGCAACGATATGCCGGTGGAAAGCGTCCGCAGAAACGATTGTTCCTCTTCTTTGATGACGCGCTCGATGAGTGTTTGCTGCGCTTTCAATTCGGGATAAGCGTCGCCCATGACGCGCACCAGCACGGGAACCAATCGGCACAGGAACGGATTCGTTTGCCCGAGGAAAGAATATCCGTAGCGCATGGCACGACGGAGTATCCGGCGAATAACGTATCCGGCTTTGTTGTTGGACGGGATTTGCCCGTCGGCGATCGAAAACGAAATGGCGCGGATGTGATCGGCCACCACGCGCATGGCGATATCGGCGGGTTCGCTTTCTCCGTAACGGATATTGCACAGCGACGATATTTCCTTAATAATATCCCGGAAAAGATCGATGTCGTAATTGGACGTTTTTCCTTGAATGGTGCGGCACAAGCGTTCGAAGCCCATTCCCGTGTCGACATGTTTTGCCGGCAACACTTCCAATTCGCCCGTAGCTTTGCGGTTGTATTGAATGAACACCAAGTTCCAGATTTCGATCACTTGCGGATCGTTTTGATTAACGCAGTCGCGGCCCGGCACTTTGGCGCGTTCTTCGTCGGGGCGCGAGTCGTAATGAATTTCCGAGCACGGCCCGCACGGCCCCGTTGCGCCCATTTCCCAAAAGTTATCATCCGTGCTTCCGAACAATATGCGGTCTTCCGGAAGATATTGTTTCCAATATTCGTATGCTTCGGTATCGGCGCCGATGCCGTCTTTTTCGGATGCTTCGCAAACCGTGGCGTACAGGCGATTTTTATCGATTTTCAACACTTCCGTGAGATATTCCCAAGCCCAGGCAATGGCTTCCTTCTTGAAATAATCGCCGAACGACCAGTTGCCCAACATTTCGAACAACGTGTGGTGATACGTGTCGTGTCCCACTTCCTCCAAATCGTTGTGCTTTCCGCTTACGCGAAGGCATTTCTGACTGTCGGCCACGCGCGGATAGGCAATCGGGCTGTTGCCCAAAAAGAGGTCTTTGAACTGGTTCATTCCCGCGTTGGTGAACATCAAAGTGGGATCGTTCTTCACGACCATCGGCGCCGACGGTACAATGTGGTGTTGTTTGGATCGGAAAAAATCCAAAAAAGAGCTTCTTAACTCGTTGGAAGTCATCATGTATGAATTATTCGAATATACGTTAAATTTTTTGCAAAATTAGCGAAATATATGAGAAGGCAGTTAATCGAGTAAGTACATGACAAAAAATAACTTATTTCAGCCACGTAGAAAGTAAGTGTCGTTTCTTGAAATTATGCAACCAAATACGCATATCCCGATTTTTGCCGTTGACATGACTTTCAGGTTATGCAATTCATCAGGCAAATATCGGGATGTTCGTAAAAAATCGAATTCGGCGAAACCGGACAACGTAAAAAGCGGGTACGGATTACGGCAGCGGCTCGACGGTTTTCTTGAATGCTTTTGTTGGGCCTCCGCGAGCCGATGCGCCTATCACGGGTGTCAACACATATTCGTGTTGCGGGTTGTATTTCTTGACCCACAGGAGGGGATATATGAAGAAGCAACCGGCGACAAGCGCTCCGACGTCTAATTTCTCGTTCCGTTTGAAAAAGGTATGCAGCGTTTCATAGCCTTCCTTTTCGATCATTACATTGGTGGTGCTGCCGCTGATCTTTGCATCGCTGTAATGATACGGCGTTTTTCCGGCATATTGACCGTTTAAAAATATTTTGGCTTCACCGGGGGCCGAAATAATCGTCGTACTGCTGTTGCATCCGGAAAAAACGATCGTCATCACAACATACACAACTATTGTTCTTAACATAAAGCTGAAAGGGTTCATGGTTTTAATAATTTGATATTCGCTGATATTTTTAATCATTCGTTAAGATTTTCGGAATTAAAACGCTTCGTCCGAATTGCTCGCTTCGGCGTTGAAATTGCCGTTATCCTGCCATATCAGTTCGTAAGTCAACAACTGATGATTCAGCGTTTGCGGAGAATCTTTCCCGAATCGTTCTTTGTACATGAATCCGCCTCGAAGCATTCCGCAACCGGTTTGCTTTATGTTTTTCTCGGAATCCCACCCTTGTCCGAAATAGAAAAAAGGTTGGTATGTGCCGTCGGGAACATGAAAAATAAAGCTGTTGCCTGCATGAATGTACGCATGTGCGGTTACGCGGCCGTTCGACTTCAAGGTAACCAGCATGTCCGTATCGTCGGGGCACGTTACCTTTATTTGCGAACATCCGGCGCCTGTTCGGTAATTGTTTTCACCGAAACAATATTTGTAGGGAGTGTCGCCGGTTACTTTGGCGCGCGCGGGAGCCGTAATCATATCTTCGCTGATGTCGAAAACAAATCGCGAACCTTCGGAATCGTTATCGGTGCTGTAAACGATAATTTTTTGCGGCGTTTTTTGTGTCCGGAATTTAACTTCCATGGCTTTATCGGTCGTAGCGCATCGATAATGATTTAAGGATTCTCCGCCTGCTACCATCATCACCGCCAAAGGAACGGAGCCGCTCAACCGAGGCCCGACCCTATCGGCAGCGGACGGAACTTCTACATAAAATTTCACTTTTATCGTATCGTCCGAATGCATATAAACCGTTACGAGTCCCTGCCGGTTGTCCTTGATGGAATCCAGATGAACGGTATACGTTTTGTCCGAGCATTTCACCGTGCCGGATTCATTCAGCATTTTAGTATTCGATTGCGATGCCGACGGGGGTTGTTGCGTGCCGACGGTACCGGCAACAGCCTTTTGTATCGGTTCTTTTTCCCAGAACAAAACGGGGCATTTTTTCTCGTTGTCCCATGTCCACGGCTTATCAGCGGTGCCGCCGTAGTCGAATTTAAGATTGCGTATCCACCAGCTCGGCACCTGTGTTTCGGCAAGTTTCACGCGCGTATTCGGAATATTTCTCATATTCATATAATATCCGCCCATCGCCGATGTCGCAGCGTTTGCCAATATATTTTTACCCAATGCTCTCCCGGTTATTTTTGTTTCGGAACAGCAGAAAGTATTTCGGCTTTTCGCAATTTTACCGGGCATGAAACCTACGCGAGTAACATAGTCCCAATATCCGCCGCCCGATACCGTCACACTCGAATTCAATGCGGCACAATCTCGAATACTGATCGGATCTTCATCGGTTGAGCAAGCCGTGATGCCTCCCGCAATATTGACATTGATATTGGTCAAGGCCACAGACTCGACCGACCCCGTGGCGTAGCAATTGCTGATCGCCTTTGTGTTGGCCCCGGCAATGCCGCCCGCAAAAACTTCCATATTTTTTGTTTTCGACGATACGATTATCAAACCCGTGGTGTAACAGTTTTTGATAGAGCCGGAGTTAATCCCCGCGATACCGCCTCCGATACATCCGTACGTTTCGCTGCTCACCGTAATGTCGGCGACGGAAATACATTCGCGGATGGCGCCCGCGTTGTATCCCGCAATACTGCCGCAAACGGCATAGCTGTCTTTACCGTCGAACAAAATATTCCCGTTCATCCGCAGATTTTTCACTTGGCCGCCTCCCCCGACAAATCCGAACAGGCCGATATAGTACATCTTGGAATTCAAAGGCAAAACGGCTCCGGTACCGGCGCCCGGCGTCACAGTCCCGATACCGGTAACGGTGATCGTATGCCCGTTGCCGTCGAACGTGCCGTTAAACGGTTTATCGTCATTGCCGACAGGCACCCAATCGTCGACCGTTATGTCGGCCATCAGCATGTAATTGCCCGTTAAACCGATCGCTCTCAATTGATCGGCCGTAGTGATGATTGCTTGCGCCTTTGCCGCGTTGCATACAACCGACAGCA
>JAVBRP010000265.1:0-10770 GCA_031547815.1 Bacteroidales bacterium
AATACAAATGCAAATCGATGTCGCCCGACCGATAATGAATCCGAATCCGGCAATATTTGCGTCGCGATGCGACGCACCGTTGCGTCGTGATGCGACGCAGTGTTACGTCGAGGCTCGACGCAGTGTTGCGTCGAGCCGCGACGCACCGTTGGGGAGTATCGCACCCCCACGGTGGGGGTGCGATCCCCCCAAAGGTGGCGTCTTGGCTCGCCGCTGTGTTGCGTCGAGCCTCGACGTAACACTGCGTCGCATCACGACGCAACGTTGCGTCGCATCGCGACGCAAATATTGCCGGATTCGGATTCATTATCGGTCGGGCGACATCGATTTGCATTTGTATTTTTCCTTGCTTGGCGTCTTTGTGCCTTTGCGAGAGAATAATTACGTAAAGACGCAGAGACGCAAAATATAAAAATATCCCGCGTGAAGTATATTTTCAAAAAAAAGCGAAAAACGTCTAAGTAGTCGATCGTCATTGTGCGTCTCCCGAGTAACAAGGATATAAAATGACATCGGAAAAAATACATACGTTAATCGTTAAATACCTGACGGGCGAGGCTTCCGCCGATGAGTCGGAAGAGTTGTCGGCATGGCTTTCGGAAAGCGCGGAGAATCGGAATACTTTCCGTTCGATGAAGGATGCATTCGACTTGGGCAGGTTCGAAACGGATGTAAAAAACGCCGATACGCCGGCCGAGTGGCGAAAGTTGCGCAAACGCATCGCTCCGTCGGCCGAAAAACCCGTTCGCCGGATCAATCCTTTCCGGGAAGCGATGCGTTATGCCGCCATATTCGTGTTGGGCCTGCTGTGTATGAAAGCGGCGGATTTGCTTCGAACCGACACCCCGCCCGAGCCGGAAAAGTTCGTCACGCGCGTCGAAACCGGGAAAAGCGAACGTACGAAGGTGATCCTGCCCGACAGCACCGTCGTATGGCTCAACGCATGCAGTTCGATCAGCTACGATCAGGATTTCGGCAACGAAACACGCAAGGTCGACCTGAAAGGCGAGGCTTTTTTTGAGGTGCGCCACAACACCGGCAAACCGTTTTTGGTGCATGCCGACGATTTGACGTATCGGGTCACCGGGACATCGTTTAATGTGTATTCGTTCGACAACGACAATATTGCAAGCCTTGTGCTGGTGGAAGGTTCCGTTTTGCTCGAATACGGCGACTATGTGACGAAGATCGCGCCCGGCGAGTTGGTCGAATTCGACAAGACGGCCCGCAAAATATATCGAAAACAGACCGATACCGCTTTTTATACCGGTTGGCGCTTCGGCGAACTGGCTTTCGAGAAAATGAAATTCGAAGAATTGGCGCAACGGTTGGAACGTAATTTTAATGTCGTATTCAAGATACAAAACGAGAAGGTGAAAAAGCAGTCGTTCGGAGGGACTTTCCGTCACTACGATTCGCTGGAAACCATTTTGCAAGTGATCGGCACGAGTACCCGCATCAAGTATCACATCGAAAAAGATACGGTTTATATACGATGAGTTTCGGGTTTAAAGTTTAAAGTTTGAGGTTTAAAGTTTTCGCTGTCGTCACAAATTCATCAATCAAAAATCAAAAATGAATTCGCCTATGAAGAAATAAAGTCAGGATAAAACAAAAAAACCGGAATAAGGTGGCACTTATCCCGGCGAAATATCAAACAACTAATTCATTGTTCAATATCAAAAAAACTATACAAAGATATGCAAAGATTTTTTTTAATCCGAAGAATCGATCGAAAGGTTCTTCAAAAAGTACAGCTTATCATGAGGCTTTCATTCGTATTATTATTCATCGGGTCATTTTGCTTGCTTGCAAACCCGGGCTATTCGCAGAATGCGCGGGTAAACTTGCAAATGGAAGGGGCTTCGCTTACCGAGGTTTTTCGGGAAATCGAAAAACAATCCGATTACCGCTTTTTCTACAACAACGAAGTGGTCAACATCGACAAAAGTTTCAGCGTGAATGCCGATAACGAACCGGTTTCCGATCTGCTGGCCGACCTGTTCAAAGGAACGGATATCGACTATCGGATGGTCGAAAAATACATCGTGATCACGCAAAAGAACGACAACACTTTCGGCGCCTTGGCTCATGTTGCGGCAAAGCAGGGGATCACCGTTACCGGAACCGTCACCGACAAAAACGAACCCATACCCGGCGTGAACGTGGTGGTGAAAGGAACTTCCGTCGGGGTGGTAACCGATGTAAGCGGGAAGTATGTGATTACCGTGCCGAGCAAGGACGCAATTCTGACTTACTCTTTTATCGGGTACGCCACGCAGGAAACGCTTGTGGGCGATCAAACCCGGATAGACGTGGCGCTGAACGAAAGCACCTTGGATATCGAAGAAGTGGTGGTTGTCGGGTACGGCGTTCAGAAAAAAGTGAATTTGACGGGGAGCATCACTACCGTGAAAATGGACGACTTGAATACGATATCGACACCGAGCGTGACGCATGCCATTATGGGACGTACGCCGGGTATGTTCATCAAAAATGTTAACGGTCAGCCCGGCGACAACAAGGGGATACAGTACAATATTCGCGGTTTCGGTGCGCCGCTGATCATTGTGGACGATATGCCGATGTCGACCGAAGACTTCAACCGCATCGATCCTTCGGACATCGAAAGTTTCAACGTGATGAAGGACGGCGCTTCGGCTGCCGTTTACGGAGCGCGTGCAGGGAACGGCGTGATTCTGGTAAAAACCAAACGCGGAAATATTTCCAAGCCTGCGTTCTCGTACAACGGGAATGTCAGTTTTCAATTCTTCACCAAAACACCTCATTTCGTTTCGTCGGCCGAATATGCCGAAATGGAAAACGTGGCCAATTTCAATGAAGGGAAAGCGCCCGTGTGGACGAAAGATCAGATTAAAGCGTTCCGCGACGGTTCGGATCCGAATCATTATCCCGACACCGATTGGTGGGATCTGACCATCAAGGATTATGCGGCGCAAACGCAACAAAACCTTAGCGTGAGCGGCGGCACCGACAGAGTGAAGTATTTCGTGTCGTCCGGTTATTTTCATCAGGACGGGATGTTGCGTTCGGACGATATTAAGCTCAATAAATATAACTTACGGTCGAACATCGACATCAATCTGGCGAAAAACTTGAATTTCGGCGTCGATATGTCGTTTGTTTCTCAGGATTATATCGGCCCGCGCAACACGCTGGAACGGCGGAAGGATGCGTCGGGAATCATGACGGCTTTGTTCCGCGCCCGCCCGTATGCGCATAACAAATATAAAGACCCCGCGGTGTTGTCGGATGCGGGAGAATACAGCCCGGTGGTGTATTCCGAAATCGACAACGTGGGCTACATCAAATGGAACAACATGTTCGGCGACGTCAAAATGAATCTTTCCTACACGTTGCCTTTCGGGTTCAAGGTGAAAGCGCTCTTCGATTTCGACAGAAAATATTATCGATACAAGGAGAAAACCGAGAAAAAGCCCGTGTATACCTATAATTGGGATACGGACGTGTATACCTTTAAATCGTACACCAACAGCGATAATAAACTGTACGAAAAGCAGGATATTACCAAGAATTTCAACCAACAGTATTATTTGACATGGAACAAAAATTTCGGACTCCATAATTTCGGAGCCTTGTTCTTGTTCGAAAAGCTTTCGTACGATAAAGATTGGTTCGACGCTTCCCGTATGCGTTACGACATTGACATCGATTATTTGTTTGCCGGTCCCGACTTGGACAAGACCAATGACGGCAAGGCATCTCAAGACGGACGGGAATCTTTTATCGGAAGAATCAACTACGATTATGCCGGCAAATATTTGGCCGAATTCAGCGGACGTTACGACGGTTCGCCCCGTTTCCCGGCCGATACGCGCTGGGGATTCTTCCCGTCGGCATCGTTGGGATGGCGGCTGTCCGAAGAGCATTTCATCAAAGACAATGTTTCGTTCATCGACAATTTGAAAGTACGGGCGTCGTACGGACAACTCGGTTACGATAAGGTCGGCGAATACAAGTATCTTGCGACCTATTACATCGTCAGCAAGGATCAACCGTATATTTACGACGAGAAAGCCGGTGTTGTACAGAAGTCGATTCGAACCGACAGCATTCCCAATCCCAATATTACTTGGGAAAAGATGAAGATTTCGAATATCGGGATCGACTTCAATTTGTGGAAAAATAAAATAGAAGGTTCGTTCGACTATTTCTATCGCAAAAGAACAGATGTATTGGAAAGCCGCACCAAATCGTTGCCCGACGTGGTAGGCGCTCCCATGCCCAAGGAAAATTATGCGGAATATGACAACCGCGGTTGGGAAGCCGCTTTGACATATCACGATCGAGTAGGAGAGTGGAATTTCAGCGTCGGCGGAAACGTTTCGTGGAACAGGGAAAAGATACTGTATACCGACCAGAACGTGTTTGCCAGCGACGAAGCGCGACGGCGGGATAATAAAGTTGGCGAGTGGAGCGACCGATTTTGGGCTGTCCGCACCGACGGATTCTTCTCATCCATGGAAGAAATTCGCGGTTGGGCCGATCAGGACGGCAAAAATAACGCGACCATTTTGCCCGGCGATATCCGAAAGATCGACTACAACGGCGACGGTAAAATTACGGACGAAGATAAAGTCATTGTCGGACGAGGAACCTATCCGCGATTATCCTACGGCGTCACCATGTCGGTTTCGTGGAAAGGATTTGATTTCAGCATGCTGTGGCAAGGCGCCGCGTTGTACGATTTCAATCTGAAAGACGCTCCCGATCTGGCGCAACCGTTTTATGCTTCGGATTCGCCTCAAAAAGAATGGTATAAGAACGCCTACGTTCCCGAAGGACAAGAATGGATGACGCCCAACACCTCCGGGTTCAAATGGCCTCGTTATCGTACCGACACGCCCAACAGAAGCCATTCCAATTTTGCGGCTTCCGATTTTTGGCTGATCAACGGCTCATACATCCGCCTGAAAAACATCGAACTCGGCTATACATTGCCCGTTCGTTGGACACAACAAGTCGGCATAGAAAAGTGTAAGGTCTACGTTTCGGGATACAACGTTCTTACGTTCTTCCCGCTGGATTATCTCGACCCGGAAGCCGACACGAAGCCCGCCAATACCTTCGGCAGCTATTATCCTCCGGTGGGTACTTATACTTTCGGTCTTTTACTTCAATTTTAACCCGAAAAAACATACGATATGAAAATTTTCAGAATCATTACCGCATTGTCTGTGTTCTTCGCTCTTTATGCCTGCGAAGATGTATTGGACCGAAAACCGCTCGACAAAATATCGGAAGCGGATGTTTGGAGCAACAAATCGATGATCGAAACTTACGTGACCGACTTATACGTGCGGTTCCCCTTTTTTCCGATCAGCAGTTCAAACAAATGGCTCAATTACAGCGACGAGGCGACAACCTCCACCGGCAACACCGGCGCTTTGACGCAGGGAACCATGTCGCGGACCAACGATCCCGAAAAATATTGGGATTATGCCTACATTCGCGATTGTAATGTCTTTTTGGAAAAGATAGGAAGCACGCCGATTGATGATGCAACCAAAATGCAACTCGAAGGAGAAGTTCGCGCCATCCGTGCTTACATCTATTACCAAATGATGATACGTTACGGCGGTGTGCCGTTGGTGGATGTCGTTCTCGATCCCTTCAAACCGGTCGATTCGAAATATACGCATCGGGCCACCGAAGAAGCCGTCGCCAACTTCATCGAAAAAGAATTGGACACAGCCATCGGCTTATTGACGGAAGAACCGAGTTCCAAAGGCAAGATCAACAAATGGACGGCCTGCGCCATGAAAGCGCGCGCCTGTTTGTGGGCGGCTTCCATCGCCAAGTACGGAACCGTTCAGTTGAACGGGCTGGTGGGAATTCCTGCGGCACGAGCCGAATACTTTTACGGAAAAGCGTCGGAAGCGGCAGCGAAAGTGATTGCCTCCGGTAAGTACGGCTTATACGAAAAGAAAGCGGACAAAGCCGAAAATTATCGTGAACTGTTTCTCGACAAAGACAATAATGAAGTCATTTTTACGAAAGTATATGACGGAGTGAACGTTTACCACGAGTTCGACGAATACCATAAACCGTATCATTTTGCTTTCCGGAAAGGAGGACAACTTAACCCGACGCTGGAATTTCTTTTGGGCTTCGAAAATGCCGACGGTACGACCGATCAACCCGTTTTCGGGAAAGATAATCTGTATGCAAACGGGTGGGAACCTTTCAAAAAGAAAGATGTTCGATTGAAATCGAGCGTATTCTTTCAAGGCGACGAATTTCAGGGCGATGTCGTGGCGACTTACGAAGGGCTTGACCCCTCGCCGACGCCCGATCCGGCCCAAATTCTGAGCAATCCGGCGGTGAAATATAACGGGATACCCGTTGTCGGCGCCGATTCTCGAAAAATCCTGATGGAAAACCAAGCCACAAAATCGGGCTTTTTGATCAAGAAATATATCGATCCCAATAATATAAAGAATATCTACAGCAGCACCAATTGGATACTCTTTCGTTTGGCCGAGATGTATTTGGTGGTGGCCGAAGCCGAAATGGAACTCGGCAATAAAAAGCCGGCAGCCGATGCGTTGAATATGACCCGGAAAAGAGCGGGAATCACTTTGGTTGACGAAACCACCGTCACGATCGATAAAGTACGCCTCGAACGTCGCTCCGAATTGGGCCTCGAAACGCATCGTTTTTGGGATTTACGCAGATGGCGGGCTTCCATCGACGTGTTGAACGGAAAGAGATTCCAAGGATTGCAAATCATTTGGCATTACGCATCCGGTAAATACTATTTCCTCCCGATGAATTGCGAAACCTTTACCCGGTCTTTCAAAGCGGAACATTATTACAACCCGATCACCAACGAAAGGATAAATAATAATCCCGATTTGGAAGAAAATCCGAATTATTAACCGATTAAGATAGTAGTTATGAAAACATTAAATATATTGAAATTTGTTGTCGTTATCGGATTGTTTGCAGCCTTTGCGGGATGTAGCGAAGATGTTACCGATTTCGGACTGACCGGGCAAGTATCCGGAACGGTGAAAGACGAAGCGGGCGTCATCGTTGCGGGCGACGCCGCTACCAATGTCGTTGTGGTGAATGCGTTGGGCGAAGGCGACAAAACGGCCATGCTTATCCGCGTAAAAGCCGACGGAACGTACCAAAATACGAAGCTCTTCCCCAAGAAATATAAGTTGTGGTTGTCCGGCCCCGTAACATCGATCGGATTCGATACGATACGTGTCGATTTCGGCGCACAATCGGTGTATAAGCAGGACATGACCGCCAATCCGTATGTGTATGCCACCGTAAAGGCAAGCAACGTGACTTCGACCTCCGTTACGTTCGATTACACCATCACGAGCGACGGCGTTCACGGAATCAAAAGCCGCGAAATTTATTGCAGCAATGTTCCGTCGCCTACCACCTCGCTGGGAGCCGGCGCTTTTTACGATACCAAAAAGAAATCGCTGACCGCCAACACAGGTTCGATCACCTATACCGATCTGACCCCCGGCACGAAGTATTTTGTGCGTATCGGAGCATTGGCATCGACGGGTACCACCATTTGGAATTACAGCGAGCAAATAGTAGTCGATACCCCGAAATAATCGAATTTTTTCTTGGCGTCTTTGTGCCTTCGTGGCAATATTCTGTAATTATTTAGCCCCCAACACACCAAGGCGCTAAGATTAAAAGTATAAAAATCATTCATTTATAGAAATAAAAATAAATCAAATGACAACAAGAAGAGACTTTATTACAAAATCGACCATGGCAATGGCCGGACTCGGGATGAGCGCCGGAGTATTTCCCGCAGCGGGGCGTGTTTTGGGCGCCAACGACAAAATCCGTATGGGATTCATCGGCATCGGCAATCGCGGTACCGAGCTGATGAATGTTTTCATGAAACAGCCCGATTGCGAAATCGCCGCTTTGTGCGATCTGTACGAACCTTTCCTGCTGCGCGACCGCTCGAAGGTCGATCCCCGCTGGCTGAAAGATTTGGGAGAACGGATACAGCCCATGGGCGAAAAGTTTCCGAACAAACCGAAACTGTACACCGATTATCGCAAATTACTGGAAGATAAAAGCATCGATGCGGTGTGTATCGCCACGCCCGACCATTGGCACGCCATTCAAACCATCGAAGCCATCAAAGCGGGTAAAGACGTATATTGCGAAAAACCGTTGACCGCCACGATCGTCGAAGGGCGGAAAATGGTGGAAGCCCAAGCGGCAAGCGATCGCGTAGTAACGGTGGGACTGCATCGAAGAGGATCGCCTCTTTATCGGAAAATGGTTCAAGACAATGTCCTGTCGAAAATCGGTAAAGTAACGGTAGCCCGTTCGAGCCGCATCAGCGACATGTACCCCGACGGCATCGGGAAGATGAAACCCGAAGAACCGCCCAAGAACTTCAATTGGGATATGTGGCTCGGCCCGCGTGCATACAGGCCGTTTCAATACAACATTGCTCCGTACAAATTCCGATGGTGGAAAGACTTTTCGTCGCAAATGGGCAATTGGGGCGTGCATTACATGGATGCCACCCGCTGGTTGATGGGCGAACGCGCACCGGTGGCTATCAGCGCATCGGGCGGTAAATACGTGCTCGACCACGACGGCGATATTCCCGACACCATGCAGGTGACGTTCGAATTTGCTTCGGGAGCCATCGTCGTGTTCTCGGTTTACGAAGCCTCTTCGGGAAGCATCATTCCGAACGGTGAAATAGAACTTCGCGGCACCAAAGGCACGATGTACGTCAGCGAAAAAAGCTACAAAATCGTTCCTGCCAAAGCCGGACAATTCCAAAATTGGAAAAGTCTGATCGATCCCGAAGAAGTAAGTCGCGAAGACGAATTATTGGCCGACGGTTCGAGCAGCGGCAGCACCGGCAGTTTGATCCGGAACTTCTTGGATTGCGTCAAGTCGCGTCAAAAAGACACATACTGCACCATAGAAGACGGACACCGTTCGACGAGTTTCGCGCATTTGGCGAACATCGCCTTGGCCGTGAAAGAGCGCCTGCAATGGGATGCCGACAAGGAACGCTTCACCAACAGCGAAAAAGCCAACGAACTGTTGCGCTACGAGTATCGTAAACCGTGGAAGTTGTAGAACAGCCTCACCCCCCAACCCCCTCTCCTAAGTGGCGAGGGGGAGCCACGCTATCCGGGAGCAAAGGAGAAACCGAAAAAGGTAGCCCTCTTCATCCTTTTTATAATTTGGAAAAAGTGGAGAGATAGGGCAAAAGAAATAAATCTTTGTATTCTTTTTGCTCTTGAGAGGCGTACGTCGCCCCCTCTCCACTTAGGAGAGGGGGCCGGGGGGAGAGGCCTTTTAATATATGGTTATGAACAGACGAAATTTTCTTAAAGATGCCGCGGCATTCACTGCTTTGGGTGCCGCCGCACCTTTTGTGAACTCGGCGGCCGAAACTTTATCGAACCGACCGCAGGCAAAGACGGAAATCTATTCCTTTTCGAAGCTCTTCCAATTTCTGAACTACGACGAATTGGCTGCGTTGTTCAAGGATTCGGGGTTGGACGGCATCGATCTTTCGGTGCGCAAAGGCGGGCACGTGGAACCCGAAAACGTGGAAAGAGATTTGCCGAAAGCCGTCAAGGCCGCGCAAAAGCATGGTATCGCCATACCTTCGATCGTTACCGATATTGCCGACGCCGACAACCCGCTGACCGCGCGGGTGCTGAAAACGGCTTCGGACAACGGCGTGAAGTATTATCGATTGGATTATTATCGCTATGATTACAAGCAATCAATGCTTGCCAATTTGGAAAATTTCAAGGCAAAGATGGAACGGCTCGGAGAGCTGAATGCCAAGTACAACATCTGCGGCGGTTATCAAAATCATTCCGGGTCGCGCTTCGGGTCTTCGCCGTGGGAGATTTGGGAAGTGATCCGGAGCATGGACAAACGGCAGATCGGTTGTTTTTACGACGTTCATCACGGCGTGGCCGAAGGCTTGCAATCGTGGCCCAACGCCATGCGGCTGATCGCTCCGCACGTGACCATGCGCTACATCAAGGATTTTTATTTCA
Source organism: Bacteroidales bacterium (assembly GCA_031547815.1). Lineage (GTDB taxonomy): Bacteria > Bacteroidota > Bacteroidia > Bacteroidales > UBA4181 > JAIRLS01. The sequence goes on from JAVBRP010000265.1 coordinate 10,083, forward strand.
CCGCCGGCGAAAAGGGCGCCAAAATAAATACCTGCGAGTTGGGCAAAGGCACGGTCGATTTCGACACGTATTTCAAGCTTTGCAAAGAACTGAACATGGAAGATGTGCCGTTCTGCCTGCATATCGAATACGCCATGTTCAGCAAGGACGAAGAAAAAAGCCTGTCGCACGCGGAGAAATACAAGCGGGCGCTGATGATCATGAAGCGTGATACGGATACGTTGAAGGAGATGATGTGAGAAACTTCACCTTGTTTGTGCAGGCTTTGCGCAAAACATGGCTGCGAAAGGTATAATTGTGTTTGTTTATTGAGAATGCAGGTTCGGCGGTTTGCAAATAGTCGGGTCTGCATCTTTTTTTTCAGGTTTGGAATACGATACTTCGCGCGGTCAAGTTTTATGATGTTCTATCTTTGCGACTTGGCGTCTTTGCGAGAAATAAAATCACGCCAAGACGCGAAGCACAAGCGAGTTTGCCGAGGCGCAAAATAACTCCGCGTGAAGTCTAAACAGAATCGTTACGCAATCGGTTGCGTAGATTTTTCGGAAAATACGAATCCGCATTTAAGGTTTTTTGGGTTTCTTTGTTTGGAATCTTTGCATGAAACATTGATAAACCAAAATCATTAAATTAATGTATATGAAAACAAAAACGTTTTTGCTTATTTTTTGTCCGGCAATATTTTGGT
>JAVBRP010000040.1:0-4696 GCA_031547815.1 Bacteroidales bacterium
CGGAAAAATGATCATAAAAGCAACCAAGACTTTTGGATTCCGAAAATCGAACGCAATATCGAGCGCGACCGTGAAGTGAACGAAGAATTGGCTCGGCAAGGTTGGCAGGTTTTACGGTTTTGGGGCGCCGATATCAAAAAAGACCTGCCCGGCTGCATCGTGCAAATCGAAGCCGCCATAAACGATGCAACACCGCGCCGAACGGAAAGAATATTGTCGGAAAAACATCATAACGAACAATTTATCATACGAATAGTGGAACCCGAATGTAACAAAGACGCCGTCCTGACACATTATCTGCACAACCGAGGCAACGAAGCCGCCGCGTATTACAAAAAAGATGCGGTGAGGTTTGCCAAAGAAATGCTGCAACAACAACATCCCGACGACAAAATCACCGATACGGACGCAGAAAAAGCCTTGCAAAACGGACTTTTCGACACGCCGGCGGTCCCGTTTTTGCCGATCGACGCGCCCCGATTCAAGTTTATCGACCTGTTTGCCGGTATCGGCGGGTTTCGGCTGGCCTTGCAACGCTTGGGCGGACTGTGCGTGTTTTCCGACGAATGGGACGAAAGCGCGCAAAAGACCTATCGCGTCAACTTCGGGGAAACCCCGTTTGGCGACATCACCAAGGAGGAAACGAAAGCGTACATTCCCGACGGATTCGACATTCTGTGCGCCGGCTTCCCGTGTCAGGCTTTTTCGATTGCGGGCCGTCGCGGCGGATTCGAAGATACGCGCGGAACGTTGTTCTTCGACGTGGCCGAAATCATCCGACTCAAGCAACCGCGAGCCGTTTTCCTGGAAAACGTAAAGGGATTACGCAACCACGCCGGCGGAAAAACGTTGGAAACGATCCTGAACGTGCTGAGAAACGATTTGGGTTATTACGTTCCCGATCCGCAAATCGTTAACGCGAAAGATTTCGGCGTTCCGCAAAACCGCGAACGCATCTTTATCGTCGGCTTTCATAAAGATACCGGCATCACGGAATTTTCTTATCCCGAGCCGACGGGAAAAAAGGTCGCTTTCGCGGATGTCAAAGAAGAAAAACCGGTTGCCGTCAAATATTACCTTTCCACGCAATACCTTACGACGCTCGAAAATCACAAGGCGCGCCACGAAAGCAAAGGCAACGGGTTCGGCTACGAAATCATACGCGACGACAAAATCGCTAATGCCATTGTCGTGGGTGGGATGGGTCGCGAGCGAAATCTCGTTTACGACAATCGCATCACCAATTTTACGCCCACCACGAACATCAAAGGAGAAGTCAATCGCCAAGGCATTCGCCGGATGACGCCGAGAGAATGGGCGCGCTTGCAGGGATACCCCGACAACTTTATCATTCCCGTAGCCGATGCTTCGGCATACAAGCAATTCGGCAATTCGGTGGCCGTTCCCGCCATACAAGCCGCGGCAAGCAAAATTTTGGAAAAACTGAATATCGAAACGCCTTAAATTCGTACATTCGCTCCCGATAAAATCATCGATCGTTCCATAACCGTTAATCGTACGTAAATTGTTCACGCACCTTTCCATACGCAATTATATCCTGATACAAGAGTTGGAAATCGACTTCCGTAAAGGATTTTCCATCATCACGGGCGAAACGGGCGCCGGCAAATCCATTCTGCTCGGAGCGCTCGGCTTGCTTACGGGACAACGCGCCGACACCGGAACGTTGCTCGACCCGACCAAAAAATGTATCGTCGAAGGCATTTTCGATTTGAGCGCCGCTTCGTGGAAAACGTATTTCGGCGAACAGGATTTGGAATACGAACCGGAAACGGTCATTCGGCGCGAAATCGCTTCCGACGGCAAGTCGCGCGCTTTCATCAATGATTCTCCCGTTAATCTTTCCGCGCTGAAAGATTTGGGCGCGCTGCTGATCGATATTCATTCGCAACATCAAAATATTTATTTGCAACAGCCCGCATTTCAGTTGGATATACTCGACACGTATGCGCAACAGCAAGACCGGATTGCCGCGTATGCCCGTGCTTATTCCGATTTTCGAAAGCTGCAAACGGAGTTGGCAGAATTGCAAGCCGTTGCCGATCGCCAACGTTCGGAATTAGATTATCGGCGATTCCGGTTTGCGGAATTGGAAGTCGCCAAACTGCGCGAAAGCGAACAGGAAGAGCTGGAGGAAGAGCTGAAAGCCCTCACGCACGCCGAAGAAATCAAAACGGGCTTGGCGCAGGTAAGTTCGTTGCTGGATTCCGACGAAGTATCGGTGTCGCAAATGCTGAAATCGGCTGCATCGACACTGTCGAAGCTGCAAAGCGTATATCCGCCGGCCGACGCTTTTCGCCAACGCATCGAATCGACATTGATCGAATTGCGCGACGTTGCCGCCGATGCCGAACGTTTGGCCGAAACCACCGAACTCAATCCCGACCGGCTCGGAGAAGTGAACGCACGGCTCGACCTTTTGTACGCGCTCCAGCAAAAACACCGTGTAACGGCGGTGAAAGAACTGATCGAAATTCGCGACGATCTGGATGCCAAAATCCGCGAAACGGACGATTACGAAACGCGCATCGATCGTATCCGCGAACAGATTGAGCAAAGCCGCGAACGGCTCGAAGCCGAAGCAGCGAAAATTTCCGCCAAACGGCAACAAGTCATCCCCGCGATAGAGGAGCGCGTGCATTCGTTGCTCGTCCGCTTGGGAATACCGGCCGCCGATTTCAAGGCGGAATTGTCGCCGGCAGGGCAACTTACGCCTACGGGCGCCGACGTTGTACGATTCCTGTTCTCGGCCAACCGGCAACATTCGTTGCAGGAAATAGGCAAAGCGGCGTCGGGCGGCGAAATGTCGCGATTGATGCTCAGTATCAAGGCCGCCATTGCGGAAAAAATCGCCTTGCCGACATTGATCTTCGATGAAATAGATACGGGCGTGTCGGGCGAAATTGCGGGAAAAATGGGCGTTATTATCGAACAAATGGCGCATTTCGCGCAAATCATCAACATCACGCACTTGCCGCAAATTGCCGCCAAAGGAAAATACCACTACAAGGTATACAAGGAAGACCGCGACGGTGCAACCTTAACCAAAGTCCGCGAACTGACGCCGACCGAACGCATCACGGAAATAGCGGGAATGCTCAGCGGCGAAAAGATAACGGATGCGGCAATAGCGAATGCAAAACATTTGCTGGAGGGGAAGTAAAATATGTCAAAGCTATAATTATTATCCATGAAAATCAAAAGTACAATTTTTGATTTTCATGGATAATAATTATCTTTGCAGTATGATAAAAAGGACGCAATATGATACCGTAAAAGGCTTACTCAAGGAGTATCCCGCGGTGGCATTGCTCGGGGCCAGACAAACGGGTAAAACCACTATTGCAAAACAAATAGCGGCAACTCGGAAAGGTAAAGTGCTGTATCTCGACCTCGAACGCGATTCGCACCTGCAACGTTTGGTATACGACGCCGAAGCTTATCTGTCGTCGCATGCCGATAAATTGGTCATCATAGATGAAGTGCAACGAAAACCCGAACTGTTTGCATTGTTGCGGGCGCTTATTGACGAGAAACGAAAACCCGGAAGATTCTTGCTTTTAGGCTCATCGTCACCTCATTTAGTTAAAGGTGTTTCGGAATCGTTAGCCGGGCGCATCGCTTACGCGGAAATTGGCGGCATCGGCCTTGGTGAAGCCTTGAAAGCGAAAATAGGCTGTGACGCGCTGTGGTTGAAAGGCGGATTTCCGACGCCTTTGCTCCGACGCGACAGATCGCTTGATCGTAAATGGTATCGCTATTTCATACAATCGTATATCAGGCGCGATTTGGCGCCGATGTTCGGCGCCGCGCTTTCCGAAAAAATCATCGACAATTTTTGGACGATGCTGGCAGGAAACAACGGCGCTTTGTTCAATAAGGAACAGTATGCCCGTTCGCTGGGTGTTACCGCCCCCACGGTTACCCGATATTTACATTACATGGAAGCCGCTTTCCTCGTAAATGAATTGCAACCGTGGTCGGCAAATACCGGAAAACGATTAGTGAAAATGCCGAAAATATACATACGGGATAGCGGGATTTTACATGCATTGAACAGGATAGACATACCGGACGACCTGTTCGGAAGTATCCACGCCGGCGCTTCGTGGGAAGGTTTTGTGATAGAGCAATTGCGACTCTCCAAAGGCGATTGCGACCTCTATTTTTATCGAACACACAATGGCGCCGAGGCCGATGCCGTGCTTGTGAGAGGACAAGAGCCTGTTGCTTGTATCGAAATAAAACTTTCTACTTCGCCTCAAGTATCGCGCGGGTTTTATGAAGTCATTAATGATTTGAAAACAGAAAAAAACTACGTCATTATGCCTTCAGGCGATACATATCCCATCAACGAGAATATTCGGTGCTATAGTCTTTCGGAGTTTATTCTCAAAATAATGCCGTCAATAACATTATAAATTATCCATGAAAATCAAAAATTACACTTTTGATTTTCATGGATAATTTATAGCCGAGCTAATCTACTTTATACCCCAATTTCTCCATACTTTCTTTCAAAACTGAAGGGTAAATGCGCAACGCATTTTTATAATATATCTTTTCCAAAACCGATTTGGGTAAAGCCAATCCTTTCAACGGTTTTTTATTGTTGGAAATGCTTTCGCCGAACACATCGGCGGTTTCCAAAAATCGAAACCAGTTGATGAGCGAG
>JAVBRP010000207.1:0-5958 GCA_031547815.1 Bacteroidales bacterium
CAAAAAAGGATTTTTTATTGCCTTATTTTCCAACAGGTCTATCGGACGTTTGAACAAATCTTGAAGCGAAAATTTCAAATCGAAATAATTGTCAGCATATCGTTCGGGAGGAATATCCTCAAAATCAACAACCAAATCAATATCGCTGTCTTGTCGGAAATTATCGGAAAGAACGGAACCGAACACAAATAACTTCGCCACATGGTGTTTAGCACATAATTCTTTAACCTTGCGTATATTTTGTTCGACAATATTCATCAAACTTCGATTAATCGGTTTAAATGATTTTCCGTACCACGGTCGGATTATTCAATCGGATCATGAAAATCGCGACGGGTTCGGTTTTTTCGGGAATTCCGTTTCCGTTTTCGTCGAAACGGGCGTAAATGTACATGGCGTCGAGCTTGTAATCGTACACGGACTTGACGGCCGAATACCGCGACGGAAGCAACGGAGTTTTCAGCAGGTTGCGCTCGTCGAAATGATACATCCGCCGCAAATCGCGCTTATTGATCAACGAGTCGTTGTTGGTGTCCTCGTCATACACCGACACCAGATAATAATTCCGCGAAACGGGTTTCCGATACAGCGAATCGCGCTTCACTCCGGGAAAATACAAGGTTTTGACCAACACGGGTTTTTGAAAAAAATACGTCAATGTGTCTTTATCGACATCGTAATGACCGACATTGACCAGATTGTAGCCCGCTATGATGTCCATGCCGGGCATAAAATACCGAAAATCGTCGTCCTCCTTGATTTCTTTATAGCGATCGTAACTCGAACTTTCGTAATATTGAATATTCCTGTCGCCTTGCGGGTTTACCTTGTAAAGCGTCAAAAGCCGGTACCGATCCGATCCGGTCGCGATGACCGAATTGGGCGAGCTTGCCAATTGCTTGAAAGTGGTGTTTCCCGCGATCGAATGCGTCAACGAATCGCCGAACACATGCATGTCGGTAACACGAAGTTCTTCGTTCTTTTTGGCTGCTTCGTTTCGGCACGAAAGAAATGGCAAAAGCAGAATTACGTATAAAACAATCGTTTTTTTTGTCATCAATCGAATTAACTAAATTACAGCATTACTTTTTGCATTTTATTGATCGCTTCCGCGGCGCGATTATAAAGCGCATTCATGTCGGAACTTGCCGCCGCCGGCGCATAACGGGCGAATTCGCAATCGTCGATGACGCCGATAAATTCGTCGGCCGATGCGGCATCCGTTTTATGTCGTTCCATCGCTGCCTTGGCGCTGTCTTTCGACAATTCGGCAACGGGAATGTTCAATTTGTCGCTCAGGTAACCCCACAGCGCCCGTGACAATTCTTCGTAGAATTGTTCGTTTTGGCCCTTATCCTTGAATCCGCGCGCTTGCTTGAGGCGTTTGGCGGCATATCGATTCGCTTTTTTGTTCTTTACCAGCGCCTTGTCGGAATATTTGCGGATATATTTGCGTCGCAAGTAAACAATCGCCGCAAACGCAAGCGCCGGAATGAGGTACCACAGCCAAAACTTCCACGTGCCGAAGAAATTATCGTCCGGACGATGCAATTTCAGATCGCCCGTTTTGATGTAACGAATGTCCTTGCCGAGATATTTCACATCCTCACGTGTGATGCCTCCGATAATCGTCGTACCGGGCTGTTCTTCGCCGCGTTCCACCGTAAGCGTGTACTCTTGGGAGCGCGATGTCTTGTATTGCTTGGCCTGCGGGTCGAACCACGCGAATTCCACTGACGGAATCTTATACGTGCCGCCGTGTCGCGGAATGATCAGATACTCGAATGTCTTGTTGCCCCCGGTGGTCGCCGCGTTGAGGTTGGTGCTCACTTTCGGATCGTACACTTCGAAATCGGGCGGAAAGTTGATGCGCGGCGGATCGACGAATTTGATGTTGCCCGATCCGGAAACGGTCACTTTCAGCGTTACGGGATCGTTGGCTTTCAGTTCGGTCTTGTCCACCGTCGTTTCCATCTTCATTTGCCCCACTCCGCCGGTGAACGACGCGGGCTTTTCGCCGGGCAACGGCAACACGGTAATGTTGACGGGAGTTGTTCGCAATTCCTGCGGAACGGTTTGCGTCATGTATCCGAATCCGAACCGAACGGGCTTATCGATGCCGACCACCATGTCCACCGAGCCGATGTCCAGCAAGCCTTCTTTTTGGGGAGAAAGGATAAACCGCGCGATCACGCCGGTTCCGTATTTAACGCCGTTAATCGTCTCCTGTTGAAGACGATGCAGTTGAGGTGTTTCCAAATCCTGTCGGTAAAACCCTTCGAAAGCCGGCATGTTTTTCACGTTGAATGACGAAATATTGACTTTCGTGAAAAGTTTCAACGTTGCGGTGATGTATTCGCCCCGATAAACCTGTTTCCGGTCGACCAGTATTTCGGCAAAAATATCGCGATTGTCTGTCCGCACTTGCGAATTGTCTGGCTGCACAACGACGCCGGAGCTTCCCTGAGAGGCTTGGGCCGGTTGGTTTCCGGCAAGCACCTGCACGTTGACGGGCGCCGAGCGGATTTTTTTATTACCGACGATGACTTCGGCGGGGCCGAATTGTTGCGTTCCTTCTTTCTTGGCTTGTACCATGAAGGTGTACGCCATTTGCACTTTCGTTACGTTTTTTCGGCCGTCGAAAAATGAGCTTGAACTGCCGCCCTGCCCCGTTTGTGCAAGAACGGAAAACGCATCCGATTCGGTAAATTCGGGTTCGGATGTTTCGGCGTCGCCGTCGATTCGCACCGTCACTTGGAATGTTTCGCCCACGCGTACTGGATTCGGGCATTCGACGGAAACGGTTACGTTCTGCGCGCACAGCAGCACCGTCGACAGAAGAAACAATCCGGATAAAATATATCTCATTTTCGATGGAAGGTTTATTTTGTTTTTCATGAAAAAACATCAAAAAAACACGTACAAAGTTACCAATTCTTTTCGATTGCGGGACGGCTTCCGGCACGCTCCTTTTTCTGCATCTTTTCCTGCAAATCTTTTTCTTCCTGCTCAAGCGCGTTCAGAATCCGCTGCGCATCTTCGGGGCTTATCTGCCGTTGTTGCGGCTGTTTTCCCTGTTGATCTTTTTGATCCTGTTGGTTTTGCTGATCCTGCTTATCTTGATCCTTTTGATCCTGCTTATCTTGATCCTTTTGGTCTTGATTTTGTTTGTCCTGATCTTTATCTTGCTGATCCTTTTGATCTTGATTTTGTTGCTTGTCTTTGTTTTGCTGCTCCTGTTCCTGTTTTTTCAGCAAATTCAAGGCATACGAAAGATTCCGTTTGGTATCGATGTCGTTCGGGTCGTTACGTAACGCGTTTTTGTATGCATCGATGCCTTCCTTGAGTTTTTGCTGTTTCAGCAACGAATTGCCCCAATTGTAGTACGCGCGGGCCTTATCGTCTTTACCTTCGGCTGCTTCGGCTGCCGTTTTGAATTGTTCGGCTGCTTTATCGAACTTTTCCTGTCGGTAAAGCGCATCGCCTAAATTGAACGCCGCTTTGTTCGACTTATCTTCATAGCCGAGCACGCGCCGATATTCGGTTTCCGCCTCCGACGCTTTTCCTGCGTCGTACAGTTTATTGCCTTCGCGTATATGCGTGCGGTATTCCTTTCGTTCGATTTTTTTGTTATCGGCGCTGTCGAGCGCGGAAGGCGTCTGCGCATTCAAATCAAAAAATAAACTGCTTATTATAAAGAAAATAACGATCCTCTTCATGTTTTGAAACAACTCTTACGATTTTTATATCATTCTTTTTATCGGGTTAAAACCCATGATTTTATATCATCACCATCGGGTTAAAACCCGATTTCTCCTCCATAGGGTTGAAACCCCCATGCTATTGTATGCCGTCCCTTCGGGACTCATCATCGCCAACTGCAATTGCCAAGTCCCGAAGGGACGGCATACAATAGCGTAGGATTTTAATCCTACGGAAATGGGACGGCAATCGGGCGCCGGCCCCACGCCGACATATTCAATCCCACAGATATCGTTCATCATATTCAACATTATATTTTTCCAAAAACGCCAAAAATTCCTCTTGAAAAGAGAGTTTTCCATGGTGTCTTCGTTGATTGACAATATAATCGGAAACACGTTGTTTCCCGGAAGCGCTTACCGAAAACACGCCATACCCCTCCTGCCACGCAAAATCCCGATATCGATCACCTTTCGTTTTTATCCAACGACTGCTGTTGGCCTTGATGTCTTTCACAAAATCGGCCACGGTTATCGTTCGCGGAAACGATGTCAAAATATGGATGTGATCATCCGTTCCGCCGATTTCTACCGGCATGCCGCCGAGCCGTTTTATCGAAGCGCCCGTAAATGCATAAAGCTCGGTGTCGATATCTCGTTCGATGAACGGATAACGATTTTTGGTGCCGAAAACGATATGCAAATATATTTGTGCCAACGATTGAGGCATTGCGATGAATTTTTATTCTAATTAATTATTTATTTTCTCCTATTCCGTTCATTCCATAGGGTTAAAACCCTATGCTATCGTATGTCGTCCCGTTGGGACTCGCCGATTTGACCGAACAGCCGGAATTTATTACGACGGTTCGAAATCAACAATTCGGCCAACAAGAACACCAATACCGCGCCGAACGGCCATTGAAACATTTCGGCATATTCGGTGTACACCTTCGTCTCGTATTCGGTTTTTTCCAACTTATTGATGTCGTCGTACACATTGTTAAGCCCCACGTTGGCCGTCGTTGCCCGCACATAAAGCCCCTTTCCCGCTTCGGCCGTCTCTTGAAGCGTCTTTTCGTCGAGCCGCGTCATGACGGTGTTTCCCGAACGGTCTTTCCAAAAATCGTTTTGTCCCGACGACGTTTTCATTGGGATAGGCTCCCCTTTTGTGTCGCCGATACCGATGGTATACACATTGATGCCTCGCTTTTGCGCATCTTCGGCTGCCTTTACGGGATTGTCCTCGTGATTTTCGCCGTCGGTGATCACGATGATGGCTTTACCCGCTTCGTTCGCCGGCGAGAACGAATTAGAGGCCAACTTGATGGCTTCGCCGATGGCGGTGCCTTGCACGGGAACGATATCGGGCGAGATGGTCGACAGGAACATCTTGGCCGACACGTAATCGGCGGTGATCGGCAATTGCGTGTACGCTTCGCCCGCAAACACGATCAATCCGATTTTGTTTTCGCCCAGGCGATCGATCAATCGGGAAACGGCTTGTTTGGCGCGCTCGAGGCGATTGGGCTGAATGTCTTTGGCCATCATGCTGTTCGACACGTCCAACGCGATGATGATTTCCGACCCTTTGCGCTTCACTTCTTGAAGTTTGGTGCCGAATCGCGGCCCGGCGGCTCCGAATACCGCAAACCCGTATGCAATCATCAACAGAATGAATTTCAACAACGGTTTCCGTTTGGATACTTCGGGCATCAGCCGATCGACCAATTCCGTGTCGCCGAAGCGTTGCAATCGCTTTTTTCGCGCATGCGAGGCCCACACGAAAAATACCGCGAAAAGAGGCACCAACGACAGAGCGTATAAATATTCGGGATGTGCAAACTGGAACATTTTCGATTTATGATTTTTAATTTTTGAGTAACCTGCGGGGTCTCAAAGACCCGGCAGGTTTTATTCGAGCTATAGACCTGTCGGGTTTTGAAAACCCAACAGGTCAAAAAATTATCACGAATTTTATCTTTTATTCTCTTTCTTACGATCTTACATGTCTTACACGTCTTACGATCTTTTTCATCACGGCAAATTCCGCAACACCGTATATCTCAGAACAATTTCCGACAGAAGCAACAACACTGCGGCAATTGCAAACCACAAATATTCGTCTGTTTTCTTGTGATGCTCCTGCACGTTGACTTTCGACTTTTCGAGTTGATCGATCTCGCCGTAAATGGTTTTGAGTTTCTCGTTGTCGGTGGCCCGATAATACTTCCCGTCGGTAACGGCGGAAACGCGT
>JAVBRP010000081.1:0-12263 GCA_031547815.1 Bacteroidales bacterium
GATTGACGCAGCTGTTCGGGAAGGAACCCGAAATCATAAAAAAAGCAGGTAAATTGCATGTGCACAATTATTCCTGCCTTTCTCGTTCTATAAAACTCAACTTATTTTGTCCTGAGTTTTTCTTTATATTTGGTCACCTGCCGATTAAGTGTTTCCACTGCTTTATTGACGGCTTCCTCAAAGGTTTTCGATTGTTTTTTCACGAAAAGATCGTTACCGGGGATCAACAATTTTACTTCCGCAATTTTATTCTCGTCGTCCGGAACGTTTTCCAAACGCAAAAAGACTTCAGCCCCAATGATTCCGTCGAAGAATTGACCTAACTTATTCACTTTTTTATTGACATGGTCAATCAATTTTTGGTCGGCGTCAAAACGTACCGAATTAACTTTTATATCCATAGGTGTCGTATTTATGCCCGTGGATGGGCTTGTTTATAAACTTTTTTTATCCTTTTCAAACTGTTGTGCGTATACACTTGTGTAGCCGCGAGATTGGCGTGTCCCAGTATTTCCTTGATGGCGTTCAGGTCGGCACCGTTGTTGAGCACGTTGGTGGCGAAACTGTGTCGCAACACGTGCGGACTTCGTTTTTTCATGGTGGTGACCTCGCCTAACTTTTTACTCGTCAACCGTTGAACTAACCGCGGATATAAAGGCTTGCCCGTGTCTGTTATAAATAACAAATTTGTGTCGGGATGTGTTGCCCTTTTCAGCGAAATATACTTCCGAAGCGTGTCCCGGAACGGCGCGGTCAAAGGAACGATACGTTCCTTATTCCTTTTTCCCGTGACTTTTATCGTCATCGCGCCGGTATCGACATCGCTATCCCGAAGCCCGATCAATTCCGATAAGCGCATCCCGGTCATGTAGAAAAGCTCCAAAACGGTGCGATCGCGCATGTCGGAAAAATTGTCGGAAACAGGTTCGTCGTCCAACATTTCATCCATCTTGTCGGCTGTGACAAAGACCGGCAGGTTTTTATCCGTTTTCAGCAATCCGACTTTTTCCATCGGATTAATCTCCACCAAGCCTTTCTTCATCAAGTATCTAAAATAAGAACGCAATGCTGCTATTTTTCGGTTGACCGTACGCGGCGAATCGCCCGCGGCAACCAAAGCAACAATCCAACGGCGTATCGATTTGAAATCGACCGCCGAACTTTCCCGGCCGTTTTCGGATAAAAAATTACCGAACCCGGACAGATCCCTACGATAAGCATCTATTGTCCGAGGCGAATACCTTTTTTCGTATTCCAAATAGCGGAAGTATGACGCAACATGCTCCATATCCCTGCACCGCAGACGTATAAATTACAAAGAAGAGGACGCGAAAATGCTAATCCTGAACTTGAAACATTTTTTGTACATAAACGGCGTGCCTGCGCTCCTCTCTTTTCTTGACGGAGGGTTTTTCGAATGCCTGGCGCGCGCGAATTTCCTTAACGATACCCGTTTTTTCGAATTTTCTTTTAAACTTTTTCAGCGCTCTTTCAATGTTCTCGCCTTCTTTGATAGGGACAATGATCATAAATGATTTTTGTTATGAATTACTTGTTTTAAATTTTTTGTTAACGGCCGCAAAGTTAAGTATTTTAAAAATAGTTGCAAAAAAATGTTCCGAAAATTCTACGATAGAGATATCAAACGTTGAAATAAACGAAAAATCCTCAAAGAATGAATCGGGTAGTGTTGCTTTTGACCTCATGAAATAAAATATCATTTCATATCGGGTTCTCAAAACCCAATAGGATAATCTTTTGCTATCCGCTTTTTTGCGCCTACATTTGCACCATCAAGTTTCAAAAATTAAAATTTTAACAAATAATTAAAGATGAGAAGCATTTATATATTGATTGCCGTTGTTTTGTCGGCAGGTTCGTGTTGCAGCAAGCCGGCCGAAAACCGGGAAAAGATGTTGCGCCATGTGGTATTGTTCGGGTTCAACGACGAAGTGCCGGCCGAGCAGGTAAAGGAAATTGAAGCTGCCTTTGCCGCTTTGCCCGGGCAGACAGGAATAATCAAGGATTACGAGTGGGGAACAGATTGCAGCCCCGAAGGTTTGCAAAAAGGGCATACACATTGCTTTTTCCTGAGTTTCGCGTCGGAAAAAGACCGAGACGCGTATTTGGTGCATCCCGCCCACAAACAATTCGGGCAATTGATCAAAGGCAAGCTGAAAGCGGTTACGGTAGTCGATTATTGGGTGAATCGGTAGCGTACGGATAATAAAAATGCCGTCAGCATGTTTTTTACATGGCCGACGGCATTTTTGTATGAAAATCGAACGGATTTTATCGATCCGTTGCGTAAATTATTGTGCGTTAGAAGCGACGAATTTCTTTTCGACGATACGGGCTTTTTTGCCGGTCAAATCTCTGAAATAGAAAATTTTCGCACGGCGTACTTTGCCGTATTTATTTACTTCTATTTTGTCGATAAAAGGGGAAGCGATGGGGAAAATTCTTTCCACGCCCGTTTCACCCGACATTTTGCGTACCGTGAACGTTCCGGTAATCCCGTTACCGCCTTTACGTTGAATCACTACGCCTCTGTATTGCTGAATACGTTCTTTGTTACCTTCCTTAATTTTATAATGAACCGTAACGGTGTCGCCGCTCGAAAATTTAGGAAATTCTTTCGTAACGCTATTCTGCTCCTGAACAAACTTCATCAAATCCATTGCTGACAAATATATTTATCGTTGTATTTCTAATTCGGGGTGCAAAGGTATAACATTTTCCCGATACAACTAATATTCTTTAAAATATTTTTTTTGCCGGTTCGAAAATCGATTCCCGGCCTCTTCTATCCGGCAACAAATTTATATCCCACGCCTTTCAACGTTTTGATGTATTTATCGCCGATCTTTTCGCGAAGTTTTCTGATATGAACATCGATGGTGCGGTCGCCCACAATGATGTCGTCGCCCCACACGAGCGCGAATATCTCTTCGCGGCCGAAGACTTTTTCGGGTTTGGACATCAGCAACGCCAACAATTCGAATTCTTTTTTGGGCAAAGTTAACTCTTTTCCGTTGAGGATCACCACAAAACGTTCTTTGTCGATGACCGGTTCGCCGGTTTTCGGGCTTCCGGTTTTTCCGCTTTTTGAACCCTCCGTCTGCACTTTATCGTATCGTTTCAACAACGCTTTGATGCGTGTTTGCAACACCTTCGGTTTGATGGGTTTATTGATGTAGTCGTCGGCGCCCGCTTCGAAACCCGCAATTTGCGAAAAATCCTCGGCCCGCGCGGTCAAGAAAGCGATGATGCTGTTGTCCAATTGCGGGTATGTGCGCATTTCTTCGCAGGTTTCCACTCCGTCCTTGCCCGGCATCATCACATCCATCAATATCAGATGAGGCGTTTCCGCCAAAGCCGTTTTGATGGCGCTGTCGCCGTCGGAAGCAGTAAGTACTTCATAGCCTTCCTTTTTCAGATTGTAACCCAAAAATTCCAAAATATCGGATTCATCATCTACCAACAAGATTTTATACTTTTTTTGCGTCATGGCATCAATTCTTCATTCTTCACTTTCCATTCTTCACCCCGGTCAGTTCGTCCAACCCTCGCAGCACCGCTTTGTCTCTCTCGTTGAGTATCGGATAAAAGCCATTGTCGTCAAATACATTTCGTGCGATGTAAGCCATTACCAAATTTTCGATGGCCGGCCCCGACACATGCAAATCCTTATCGTTTTGCTGCATACCTTGTTTGGATGCGTACCGAACAAATTCTTTCAAAATATCCTTTTGAAGCAGATATTTCTCCAACGCCCGATAATCGGAAATGTTGCCGAGTTCCTTTCGATTTTTATCGGTATAATCGAATGCGAAACGGTACATCAATCCTCGGCGCAACACCTGTCGATAATATTTCGAATCGCTTGCGGTATCTATCGGTACAAAAATATCGGGCATGATGCCGCCTCCGCCGTATACCGTTTTGCCGCCGGGAGTGACGAATTTGAGCGAATCGTCGAAACGGATGCTGTCAGCCTGCAACATTTCGCCGTGCGCAAAGCGTACGTTCAGTTCGTTATAGTACTTATCGTCGTTGTTGTGTTCGTATGGCTTTTGAATGCAGCGGCCCGTGGGCGTATAATAGCGCGAAACGGTGATCCGCAGGGCCGATCCGTCGGGAAGCGAATGCTGTTCCTGCACCAACCCCTTGCCGAAACTGCGTCGCCCGATAATCGTCCCGCGATCGTTGTCCTGAATGGCTCCGGCAAAGATTTCGCTTGCCGAAGCCGACGACTCGTCAATCAACAGCACCAATTCCGTATCGATGTATCGGTCGTTCTTGTTTTTCGAATAATAATCGACGCGCGGACGCTCCTTTCCTTCGGTGTATACGATCAGCTTCCCGGAAGGAAGGAACAGTTCCGCCATTCCCGTAGCGACATCGATCAATCCCCCGCCGTTTCCGCGCAAGTCGAGGATCAGTTTTTGCATTCCTTCGTCTTTCAAGCGATCGAGCGCTTCCGTAAATTCCTGCATCGTTGTTTTCGAAAACTTGTTGACTTTTATGTATCCCGTTTCGGACGCGATCATGTAAGCAATGTCTACACTGAACAGGGGTATTTTTCCGCGCGTGATGACGAAATCGATCAACCCGTTGGCGCCTTTCCGGAAAACGCTCACCTTTACTTTTGTTCCCGTTTTTCCTTTCAGCATTTTAACGATGTCGTCGCTCGGCATTTTCACTCCGGCAACCAACGAATCGTTTACCCGAACGATCCGGTCGCCGGGCAGGATGCCGACTTTTTCCGAAGGGCCTTTCGAAACGGGATTGATCACAACAATCGTATCGTTCATCATATTGAACAGCACGCCGATACCGGAAAAGTTTCCTTCGATGGGTTCGTTTACGGCGGCGAGATCGGCCGCGGGAATATATTGCGAATGCGGGTCCAAGTTGTCCAACATTCCTTTAATGGCGTCTTCTTCAAGCGCTTTCGTCGACACGCTGTCCACGTAGGAATCGGCTATCAGTTCGAGCACTTGGTCGACCTTGCCCGAAGGCGTGTAGAACAACAGTCCGCGTGCGTTCCCGGCACTTCCGGAAGCACCGAACTTAATACCGATAAGTATCCCGCCGACCAGCACCAATGCTATGATAAGCGGCAGCAGGGCATCTATTTTCCTGTTTTTGATTTCCATTTTCCGATCTTTTCTTTTATCCGGCAAGCTCGCCGGTGATTTCAGCCGAAAGGTCGCAGTCGACAAATGTCGTTTCAATCCCCGCGCGTTGCAACAGGCGAATGCCGTCGTCGATACGGTATTTTTCGCCGTACACCACCCGCACGATGCCCGATTGTATGATCAGCTTGGCACATTCGAGGCAAGGCGAAGCGGTAACGTACAATGTGGAACCGTCGCTGCTGTTGTTCGACTTGGCCACTTTCGTGATAGCATTGGCTTCGGCATGAAGCACATAAGGCTTGGTGATGTTATTGTCGTCTTCGCAGATGTTTTCGAATCCCGACGGCGTTCCGTTATATCCGTCGGAAATAATCATCTTGTTCTTCACCAACAAAGCGCCTACCTTACGACGTCGACAATAAGAATTTTGTCCCCAAATACGCGCCATCGCTAAATACCTTTTGTCGAGAAGATTTTGTTTATCACTCATTTAATCAATCGTTTCGATAAATTGAACTTTGATTTTTCTGTATACAAAGTTATCAAAATATTTGATGTTCATAAGATGTCGTTTTATGTTTCATGAAATCAACAACATAAAAATGTGTTTTTTTTCAAATCAAAATAATCGGGATTAGATGAAATTTAACGAGATACGATTTGTTGTAATGTTAAACATTTTACGTACATTTGCAAATATTATTATGAATCGATTGTTGTAAAAATCTGCGAGATGGGAAAAAAGAAAAAAGTCGATAAGCGCACGAAAAAAAACCTTCTGTGTAAGCGAAAATTTTTGAAAGCTGTGGGAATCATTCTCCGAAAAGAAGGATATCAAAAATTGGGGGTAAACAGAGTTGCCGAAGTAGCGGGTGTCGATAAATCGTCGCTTTATTATCACTTCGGCAGTTTCGACAATCTGTTGGAACAGTATGTCCTTGCCAACGATTATTGGTTGGGGGTCTACAAGGAACCGATAAGCGACGGCACCGGCATCGACATGGTCGAAATAGGAAAGAACATGATTTTGCGGCAATTCGACGCGGTGATCAACAACGAGGAATTGCAAGCATTTTTGCGTTGGGAATTATCCGAAAATAAGGGTATTCCCAAATATATTGCCGAACTTCGCGAGGAGATGGGGCACGAAATGCTGCAAAATTTTCGCCAATTTTTTAAAGATACGGATGTTGATCTCGAAATGCTTGCGGCTATTTTGATTTCGAGCATTTATTATATGATTCTGCATCGCAACCAATCGAAATTCTGCAATATCGATGTCAATCAAAAGGAAGATGTGGAGCGTTTGAAAAAAATGATCGATAAAATAGCAGATTTATTGATGGGAAACCTGAAACAAAATCCGATAACAAAATAAGCGTGCGAAAGATTATTTATTCCTCTCGATCACATAGCCGACCGTTTCCTTCAATGCCGTTGCCGCTTCGCTCGGAGCGAAATTATCGATGACGGCAATCGCTTTTTGCGCAAGATCGTTCATTACCTCGCGGCAATGCTCCAAACCGCCTTTCTCTTCTACGAATGCGGCAATCGTTTTCAGTTTTTGCGAATCGGAAACGGAGCCGTTAATCAACTTCAATATTTGTTTCTTCTCCGCTTTTGACGATTGTTCCAATGCATAGATCAACGGCAGGGTCAATTTTTTCTCTTTAATGTCGTTCCCTACGGGCTTTCCGGTCAAAGAATTCGGTTGATAATCGAACAAATCGTCTTTTATCTGAAAAATGAGACCGAGATAATTTCCGAATTGCCGCATCCGATCGACATCTTCGGGCGATGCTCCCGCCGATTGTGCTCCGGCTTCGGTACATGCCGCTATCAATACGGCTGTTTTCTTGCGAATGATCTCGAAATACGCATCGCGGGTGATGTCCTGCTTGCGCGAATGCTGCAACTGCAACAACTCGCCTTCGCACATTTCCTTGACGGCAACCGACACGATACGCAACAAATCGAATGCATCGTTATCCACGGACAACATCAAACCGCGCGCCAACAGGTAGTCGCCGAACAGCACCGCCGTTTTCGATCGCCACAAGGCATACACCGAAAATGCCCCGCGTCGCTCTTCGGCATCGTCCACCACATCGTCGTGCACCAACGACGTGGTATGAAGCAGTTCTACCAGTGACGCCGCGGTATATGTCCGCTCGCCGATTTTGCCGAACAATCCGGCCGAAAGCATCACAAGAATCGGACGAATCTGTTTGCCCGTGGTCTGCAAAACATATCGGGTGATAACATTCAACAGAAAAACATCGCTCTTCATGTTTTGTTTGAATTGACGGTCAAAGACTTTCAATTCCGCAGCGACGGGTTGTTTTATTTTTTCGATATCGGTCATATTGGGTGACAAAAATAGAAAATACTCGGAAACCTCACACATTTACCGGAAATATTATTTGAGGGGATAACAGCTTCAACCCCGATTTGTTGCGTTTTCCGACAAACAATTATCTTTGGGGCTTTCAAATTTAATGTAACATCAAAATTCAAGAAACAATGAATCAATATGTAGGAAAGCGGCCCGGTGCCGCCTGTTTCAGGCGATGGGCCAACAAATCGTATGCCGTATTCAACAGTTTGCACCGATGCGTCAAAATCGGCGTTCTGCTTGTCGGATATACGATGCTGACATCGCCCGAACGCGGCCACGCGCAAACGGATACCGATCGCGTGAAAATTGTCGATTTGGAAGAGGTGGAGGTGAGCGCGGATGCTTCGCCCGACGTGTTTGCTCCCGCGGGAAGGGTGATCACGCAACTAAAGAAAACAGAGATTGAGCATGCGGCGGTGCAAAGTCTTACCGACATTCTGGAATTCGTTCCCGGTGTCGACCTGAGGCAACGGGGGCCGTTCGGAACGCAGGCCGACGTTTCGATTCGGGGATCGTCTTTCGACCAAACATTGATACTGCTTAACGGAATCAACCTCAGCGACCCGCAAACGGGGCACTACTCGCTGAACCTGCCGATCGACCTCGAATCGGTCGAAAAAATAGAAATACTTGAAGGCCCGGCGGCGCGTATTTTCGGGAACAATGCATTGGGCGGCACGGTAAATTTCATCACGGGAACGCGATCCGAAAACCGGTTGAATGTTGCTCTTTCGGGCGGACAACACGGGTTTTACAAGGCATCGATTACCGGAAGCCTGCACACAAAGCGAACCGACCATCATTTGGCGGTGTCGCGAACGGCATCGGACGGATACATGCCTTGCACCGATTTCAAAAATGCAAACGTTTTTTTGCAAAACAAGTGGAATAATCGTCTGATTCCGATAGACTTGCAATTGGGCTATTCGCAAAAGGACTACGGCGCCAATGGTTTCTACGGGCCGAAATATCCCGACCAGTACGAGTCGTTGCACACTTTTTTCACGGCCTTGAAAGGAGAGATCACCGGCAAGGTCAACATATCGCCGACGCTCTATTGGCGGCGAAATTACGATCATTATATCCTGAATCGCAATAATCCCGAGGCATATCAAAATTTTCATTACACCGATGTGTACGGAGCGGACGTCACGGCGTCGTTTCGCAGTCGTTTCGGAAAAACGACTTTCGGCGTATTGATGCGCAGCGAGCGGATTTACAGCAGCAACTTGGGTGCGGATATGGACACCCCGCGCGAAGTGCCGCGAAACGACGGTAAATATTACACCAAAACCGACCAACGCAGTAATGTCGGCGTTTTTGCCGAACAAAATCTGTATGCGGGCAATTGGAGCGCATCCGTCGGCTTGTCGGTAAATCGCAATTCGCACACGAACAGTAAGTTGAATTTTCATCCGGGTGTCGACTTGGCTTACCGGATCGCCGAATCGATCAAACTTTATGCATCGGCCAACAGGGCAATGCGTTTGCCCACGTTCACCGATTTGTACTACCAAAGCCCCGTGAACAGGGGGAATCCCGATCTGAAACCGGAATATTGCACCGAATACGAAAGCGGCGTAAAAGTATCGACAAACGGGCGGAATGCGCGCGTCGGTTACTTCTATCGACATACTTCCGACGCCATCGATTGGATTTGGAAAGAGGACGTTCAAAAATGGCACACCCTGAATATGACCGAATTATACACGCAAGGCATTTCCGCGGATGCGCAATTCGATTTCAGGCAATTGATCGATTCCGACTTTCGGATTCATGCTGTTTCGGCGTCGTACAGCTTTATCCACTCGAATAAATCGTCCGAGCAATACTCATCATTTTATGCGTTGGATTATTTGCGCCACAAAATCGATACCGGTTTGACGCATCGCATTTCGGGTAAAATCAACGCGCATTGGAATATCGGTTTTCGCGATCGCAACGGCGGCTATCTCGCCTACGACGCCGAAACCGGCGCCGAAACGGAAACTCCTTACGATGCTTTTTGGCAAGCAGATTTGCGCATTTATCGTCAAACCGAGCGGATGAATATTTTTGCGGAAGCATCCAACATCGGCAACAAGCAACACCGGGATATCGGCAATATCACCCTTCCGGGGATTTGGGTACGGGCCGGCGTTGCGATTACACTGAAAAGATAAAACGTTTGTCGCGGAAAATTCGGAGAATGCGGATAAATCTTGCATTCTCCGAATCTACGGGATTCGCTGTTGAACAATTTTCGGGAACAAACGTTTTGTTTATGTCACGTAACACATTGCAGACGTGTATAAGTTTGTATCATTCTAATTTTGAAAACATGAACCGTTATTTATTTTTAGCGTTATTATCGATCATTTTGATGTCGTGCGGAAGTCGCAGTACCGCCGATAAAGCCGAAGCGGGCGAAGCGCAACGGGTGAAGAATACGGAACAGGCGGCAAGCGATCTTACCGTCAACACCGCTTTATCCAAAATTCATTGGAAGGGATTCAAGCCCGGCGGCGGACATCACGGAACATTGTCGCTCAAAGAAGGCACGGTGAATCTGAAAAACGGCGCGCTTGTCGGCGGTCGTTTCGTGATCGACATGAATACCATTGTTGACGAAGATTTAACCGGCGAAAGCAATCAAAAGTTGGTCGGACATTTGAAAAGCGCCGATTTCTTCGACGTGGCGCAATATCCCGTAAGCGAATTCGTCATTACGTCGCTTCTGCCGGGAGGAAACGAACCGACGCAAGAAATTACGGGCAATCTGACCATGAAAGGCGTCACCAAGAGTATCGGTTTTGTTGCCGAAATATCGGTCAACAACGGAAAATTCATGGCTTCAACCTCCGCTTTTACCGTCGATCGCACGCAATGGGGCGTCAATTACGGTTCGAAAAATATTTTCAAGAATCTGGCCGATTCGTTCATCAACGACGAAATGGAAATACAAATACAAATTGTGGGGGAATAGCGCAATTGTAGTTTGTAAATATTTGCATATATCTTTTTACGCGCACTGTATCAAGTACATCGCAATCGAAATAAAATATCCGAGTACAAATCATTTCAATATTCCTTTTTTGATATTACATTTGCGTCCTCAAAAATGTAAGATAAATCTTTGTGAAAAGCAGGCGTGTTTTATCGTTTTTTGCGGTTCTGTTTGCCTTGACGGTGTGTTTCGTACAACCGGCAAAAATAACGGATACCATTGAAAGCAGTGACGGAAAAAACGAATCCCTGCATATTTCCGCTAATTTTGACGATACAACTTTCGTTTTGATCAAACAAAAAAACATCGTATTCGATTACGGGATCATCAAAACCACACATGCCGACTTTGTAAAAGCGGCAGACAAATTACTTAAATACTGCGCCCTATACAAAGGGGGCGTTTTCTTGGAAAAATCTGCGGAAAATTATTTGAATTTTACACGACACGTTATTCGACACAGTCCGAGTCTGTACGAATTGAAACGACTTAACACTTAATCTGCCGCTGCCGCGCGCGATAGCGTATCAGTCCGTAGCAATTATCCGTTACCCGAATAGTTGCCTATCGTAATTTTTGACCTTCGGCAGGTTTGCATGTCACGATTGTATTACGTATTTCAAAAAAACAAAAACAAAATAAATCATGAGTAATTCGGCTTTATTCCTTGTGGTCTTTCTCACCGCCCTCTCGTTGGTTGGCGCAGCCCTGCTGGTGGCGTGGCTGGTATCGCCGCGATCGTGGAATCCCCACAAAGGGCAACCCTACGAATGCGGCATTCCCACACGAGGCAACTCGTGGATGCAGTTCCGCGTGGGATATTATCTGTTTGCCATTCTCTACCTGGTTTTCGACGTCGAAACGATACTGCTGTTCCCGTGGGCCGTCATCATGAAGGACTTGGGAGTGCAGGGGTTGGTGTGTGTGTCATTCTTTTTTGCCGTCCTGACGCTCGGGCTGGCTTATGCTTGGAAAAAAGGAGCTTTGCAATGGAAGTAAAAGATATTCGAATCCGCAACATGAAATACGAGGATTTCAACGACAACGAATACCTCGAAGAATACGTGAACGAATTGCGGAAAAACGGCATAAATATTTTCGTCGGCAAGTTGAACGATTTTATCAATTGGGGGCGGTCCAACTCCGTGTGGCCCCTCACGTTTGCAACGAGCTGCTGCGGTATCGAATTTATGTGCGTAGGCGCCGCCCGCACCGACTTTGCCCGCTTCGGCTGGGAAGTAACGCGCAACAGCCCGCGACAAGCCGACGTGATCTTCGTTTGCGGAACCATTGTGCACAAAATGGCGCCTGTGCTGAAACGTCTCTACGAGCAGATGGCCGAACCGAAATACGTGATGGCCATCGGCAGTTGCGCCATCGGCGGCGGGCCGTTCAAGAGTTCGTACCACACGGTGATGGGCGTGGACAAGATCATCCCGGTGGATGTGTACATTCCCGGCTGTCCGCCGCGCCCCGATGCCGTCCTTTACGGGATGATGCAACTGTCGCGCAAGATCAAGGTGCAGAACTTCTTCAAACTGCCCGATCAACCGAATATTCAAGAAGATTCCAAAAATATAGAACGCGGATGACACGGATCGGACGGATGAATACGGATTTTGTTTTGTGGATTTTCTCAGTGTCACTGATTTTTATGAATAATGATGGAAACAATTGAAAAAGACCTTTTGAAATTCGGTTTTGCTGAGATTACAAAGGCCGATAACAAATTAAC
>JAVBRP010000286.1:0-3004 GCA_031547815.1 Bacteroidales bacterium
TTGTTCCTTTCATATTTTTCGATCATCACGCTTCGGACGAAATAAAACAAAATCGGATGTTTTCGGCGGCAAAGTTAAATGAAAAAAGGAAATTCCGATGCAATACCGAAACAATTGTATTCTATTCCGCCAACGCTTCCCAAAGCACCTCAACGGGATGTTTGGCTTTGCGGCCCGTACCTTCGGCGATATGGTGCCGGCAACTCGTTCCCGAAGCCGCGATGATGGTTTCGGGCGAGGCGTTGCGCACTTCGGGAAACAGCACCAATTCGCCGATTTTCATCGACAGTTCGTAATGTTCCTTTTCGTAGCCGAACGAACCCGCCATTCCGCAGCATCCTGATTTGATTTCTTCCACCGTGTAGTTTTCGGGAAACGACAGCATGTATTTTGCTGCAACTGTTGACGCCACCGCCTTTTGCTGACAATGCCCGTGGTATTTGATGCTGGCCGATTGTTTCGTGAAATTTTCTTTGCGGATGTTCCCTTTCTGCATTTCGGAAGCGATAAATTCGTCGATCAGGAACACGTTGCGGGCTAAGGCTTTGGCTTTGTCGCGTAATTCGGGCCCGACCAGTTCGGGATATTCGTCCCTGAAGCTCAGAACGGCCGAAGGCTCGATTCCGATCAGGGGCGTTTCGTCGTCGATCAACGGGTGCAAGGCCCGCACATTGGCATCGGCAAACCGTTTCGCTTTTCGCAACAAACCTTTGGATACGGCTGCTCTTCCGCTTTCGCGATGAGGCGGAACCACTACCCGGTAGCCCAATCGATCCAACAGTTTCACGGCCGTCATTCCGATCGACGAATCGTAAAAATCGGTAAACTCGTCGTTGAACAGATATACTTTGCGCTTGGGCGAATTGCCGGCGAAAGCGTATTTTTTTAATTGTCGCGAAAGCGTTTTCGGCGCCAATG
The DNA here is from genome assembly GCA_031547815.1 of Bacteroidales bacterium. Taxonomy (GTDB): domain Bacteria; phylum Bacteroidota; class Bacteroidia; order Bacteroidales; family UBA4181; genus JAIRLS01. Next base: position 919 of record JAVBRP010000286.1, read on the forward strand.
CGGGCACGGAACGCTCCGGCGCAAAACCGATCATCTTTTTGACGAGCGTGTTGTCGGAAAAGAAATTAGTGATGCCGGGGATCGCCGCGCCGATTCTGTTGATCGCGCTAAGATTGGAAGTCAAGACGCTTCGCAGCGGAACGCCGTGTTTGTCGTAATATCGTTGCAGAAATTCGGCTTTCAGCTTGGCCATGTCCACGCTCGACGGACATTCCGACTTGCAGGCTTTGCACGACAGGCACCGGCTCAATACTTCGTACACGTCGGCTTCTGACAATCCTTCCGCCGGAGCGCCTCCGATCAGGAAAGTGCGCAGAATATTCGCACGGCCGCGCGTCGTGAATTTTTCATCTTTCGTCGCCATGTAGCTCGGGCAAAGCGTCCCGCCGATCAACCGGCTTTTGCGGCAATCGCCCGATCCGTTGCATTTCTCGACGGCGCGCATGTAGCCGAGCACATTCGAGAAATCGAATACCGTGTCGTAATCGGGAGTCGTGGCTCCGGCTTCAAAACGAAGCGAGGCATTCATCGGCGGCGTGTCGATGATCTTGCCCGGATTGAGCAACCCGTCGGGGTCCCAAGCATGTTTTACCTTTCGCAACAGCCGATACACTTCGTCGCCGTACATGAACGGGATGAACTCGCCGCGCAGCCGCCCGTCGCCGTGTTCTCCGCTCAGCGAGCCTTTATATTTCTTCACCAGCGCGGCAATTTCCACGGCGATGGTACGCCACAGTTCCACGCCTTCGCGGGTTTTGATGTCGAGCACCGGTTGCAGATGCAATTCGCCCGTCCCGATGTGCGCGTAATACACACATTCCAAATTGTATTTTCGAAGAATTTCCTTGAATTCCGCCAAATAGTCGGGCAGTTTTTCGGGCGCCACGGCAGTGTCCTCAATCACATTCACCGGCTTGGCGTCGCCCACCATGTTCGACAACACGCCCAAGCCCGCTTTGCGCAGGTTGTAGGCATTCACGATGTCGTCGCCGCGCAGTATCGGGAATGCATTACCGAAACCGCCGGCGCGCATTTCGGCTGCCATCGAGCGGCAAACTTCGTCGAGCTGTTCGCGCGTGTCGCCGGACAGTTCGATCAGCAACAAGGCGGCAGGGTCGCCTTCCACAAAGAAACGATTGCGCGTCTGTTCGGGATTTTGCAGCGTGAGGTCGAGAATGGCCTTATCGACCAATTCGACGGCTACGGGTTTATATTTCAGTGCGATGAGGTTGGCCGCGAACGAATCCTCCAATGTGGCAAAATGCGCGCACAACAGCGCTTTTTCCTTATCGGGAACGGGAACCAGATTTAAGGTCAGTTCCGTAAACACGCACAACGTGCCTTCAGAGCCGGCCAACAGCTTGGAAAAGTTGAACGATTCGCCGCCTTCCGTAAAAGGCTCGCCGGCTGCCAACAAATCCAATGCATAACCGTGGTTCCGGCGACGTATTTCCTTGTCGGGATATGCTTCGGCAATGAGCCGGCGGTTGTTCGCGTCGCTCAATATTTCTTTGACGTTGCGGTATATGTCGCCTTCCAGCCCGGATTGCCGGCATTTTTCTTCGAATTCTTCTTCGGTCAGATTTTTGAATTCGGCGTCGCTTCCGTCGCTCAGAACAGCTTTTACCGAAACGAGGTGATCGCGAACGCTGCCGTAAACCAACGAATGCGCGCCGCAGGAATTATTTCCCGTCATCCCGCCGATCATGCATCGGTTGGAGGTGGATGTTTCGGGCGCGAAAAACAGACCGTGCGGCGCGAGAAAGAGGTTCAATTCGTCCAACACGACGCCGGGCTGCACGGTGACTTGTCGTTTTTCCGTGTCCAGATGCAGGATTTCGGTCATGAAGCGCGACACATCCAGCACGATGCCTTTGCCGACTACCTGTCCCGCCAGCGAAGTTCCCGCCGTGCGCGGAATAATGCTGCTTCCGTGCTTTTTCGCGAATGCGATCACGGCTTTGATGTCCTGCGTCGTTTTCGGGAAAGCGACGGCCGCAGGCATTTCACGGTACGACGATGCATCTGTGGCATACAATGTTCGGGTGACGGTGTCGTCTTTGATATTCCCGTCGAGGGAAAGTTC
>JAVBRP010000174.1:0-5253 GCA_031547815.1 Bacteroidales bacterium
GCGCCGCGCGAAGACAAGCCGCGTAATGCCGGTGTCCTCTATCACGGAACAGGCGATTATGGAAAAGGTTTGGGCGTATGGAAAATATCGCACGAATGCCAGGTAATGGAAACCATGTTCGGCGACTCGTACCGTATGGGCGAAACATTCTGCGACATCACGGCATCGCGCGCCAACGAGAACGAAAAATACATGTTCGACCGCAACGCGCCCAAAGTCAGTTTCGGCCCCGACCTGCCTGCCGGGAAAATCTGCGGACGCAACCCGATGAACGAAAAACCGCTCGGAGAATGGAACACGATCGAAGTGTTGTGTCACGAAGGCACCTCCGTTCATGTGATCAACGGAAAAGTGAACATGATCAACACCGACTCGCACCTGATGGTCGACGGCAAAAAAGTGCCGCTCACCAAAGGCGTCATTCAACTGCAATCGGAAGGCGCCGAAATATTCTATCGCAACATAGAGATTCGCCCGATCGACAAAATTCCCGCAGAATATTTATCCGCTAATTAACACGATTGATGCGAATTAACACGAACCTTTAGCCAATTTTCGCTAATTGAGTTCGTGATAATTCGTATAAATTTGTGAAAATTCGTACTAAATGGACAACCACATTCCTTACGTACACAATTATTGCGACCGGTGGTGCGAACGTTGCACTTTGACGAGCCGTTGCCGCGTTTTCGAACAGACATCGCAAATGACGCCCGAACAGCAGGATGTCGGCAATCGGGCGTTTTGGGAATATCTTTCCTCCATGTTTACGAACGCCATGGAGATGGTGCAAAAGAAAGCCGAAGAGTTGGGTATCGACCTGACGGTTACCGACGAGGAAGCCGAGCAATATCTGAAAGAACAAAAAGATGCCGACACGCGGATCCGTAAAAGTCGACTGTTCGGGTTGTGTAAGGAGTACGACGGTAAGGTGGCTTCGTTCATGAAAGATCATGCCTTGGAACAGACGGTATCGGTGCTCGACGAGCGGAAAACGCAAACGATCGCCGATTGTTTCGAAGTGATTACATGGTACCAACATTTTATCGCCGCCAAACTGCACCGCGCCATGCACGGCCTGATGACCGACGATTTGGGCGACGAATACGCCGACATGCCGAAAGATTACGACGGCAGCGCCAAAATAGCGCTCATTGCCGTCGACCGAAGCATCGCCGCATGGACAACCGTATACGAACTGTTGCCTTCGCGGGAAGACGCCTGTTTGTCGGCCTTGATCGTCTTGCAGCAAATAAAGAACCGCACCGAAAAACAATTTCCCGAAGCGTATCGATTCGTAAGGCCGGGATTTGATGAATGATGTGCGGTTAAAATTCCGGAATAATTGCTTACACGATCGAAATAAATTGTAATTTTGGAGCGTAATTTGTTGTTTGCAATCACAACCAAGCGAATAATATGTATGTTTTCCATATAAAAATAGAAATATGAATTCGAATCAATTTTTTAATGTGTTTATAGACGGCATATTGTATTTTTTTGGAATTAAGGACAATCCGTTGGAAAAGTACCGCAAGTCGCAAAAAAGCGACGCGGATAATCTTGAAAAAGATTGGCAAAATATAGGAAAAGACATACAAAAGGCCTATGAACAAGAAATCTCCGGCTGTAAAGCCTGAAAGTAATATTAAAATTGTACGAGCTGAAGAACAAAGACAGATATTTTCAGGACCTTTGCCGCACCCTGAAACATTAGCGCGTTACAACGAGATTGTTCCCGGCTCTGCCGAAAGAATATTGAGTATGGCGGAAGAGGAAATGAGATTCAGACATAAAAACGAGTCTATTATCACCAAGAATGTAACAAGAACCGCTGTAATGGGCATTATCTTTGCATTTATTTCTGTAATAATGTTATCATCCCTTGTATTTTATGCATTGCTGAAAGGTTTTGATACTGTTGCCGGTTCTATCGCCGTTGGTTCTATCGCCGCAGTTGCGGGAGTTTTTGTATTTTTTAGAAATAACAAAAAAAGTCTCGGCAAATAATCTCCGATGAGATTGCGGTTGATCGATCTTTAGCCCTGCTGAATTCTAAACCTGTCCGAGTTGGTCAGACGAGCTTGCAATTGCCGCTTGACGAGAGGCTCACCGGGCTTATCAATCGCTTACAAGGCGCAGGTTTCCGCCGGTGTCAACAAAAAATTACAACGCAAGAAAAATATCGCCGTATATTTGCGCTTCATTTCATCAAGCATCAAAATATTCATGGTCGAGATTTGCGCCATTGCGTCGGGCAGTAACGGAAATTGTTACTATGCGGGAAATTCGGAAAGCGCCGTATTGATCGATGCCGGCGTCAGTTGCAGGCAAGTGTTGGAGCGCATGGCGTCCAAAGGGCTGAATCCCGCAAAGGTAAAAGCAGTCTTTGTATCGCACGAGCATATCGACCATTTTGCGGGAATCAGGGTTCTTGCCAAAAAGATCGGGGTTCCGATTTTCATGACATCGAAAACCTGCGAACGCATTAAGGAAGCGCAACGCCCCGAAAACATTCGAACATTCGTTCCGGGCGAGGTGATCGCGATCGACGATTTTGCCGTTCATACCTTTTTGAAAAATCACGATGCCGTTGAGCCTTGCAGCTTCCGCATCGAACATCGGGGCGTCAGCGTGGGCGTTTTTACCGACATCGGCATGCCGTGCGACAATGTCAGGCACCACTTGAAACAATGTCGGGCGTTGTTTCTGGAAAGCAATTATGACGAAGAAATGCTTTGGACGGGAACTTATCCGTACTATCTGAAAGCGCGGATAGCGTCCGACCACGGCCACTTGTCGAACCGTCAGGCTTTGGAACTTCTGAAAAACCATCACCGGCCTGAATTGGAGATCGTGTTTCTTTCGCATCTGTCGGCGGAAAACAATCGCCCCGAAATTGCCGCATCCGCCTTCGACGAATTGAAAACCCGTTTCCGGATCGAAGTAACCGACCGCCACGCACCGAGCGAGGTTTATTCTGTTTCGGGTTTTGAGTTTGAAGTTTAAGGTTCAAAGTTTAAAGTTCCCGGTGGTTCTCCGGCTCCCAAAGAAGATCGTAAGATCGTAAAACATGTAAGATTGTAAGAAAAAAATCCGCAATAATCCGTTCGATCCGCGTCATCCGCGTTCCGGCAATCAAAAATCAAAAATCGAAAATCAAAAATGCACCTCGGTCAACCGGAAGTATATCAAATATTGGAAGAATTGTCGATCCCGTTCGATTATTACGAGCATCCGCCGACGCCGACCGTCGAGGAAGCGCGGAAATATTGGACGGACGGGGAGACGACTTATTGCAAGAATCTGTTTTTCCGCAACCACAAAGGCAACAGGCATTACTTGGTGGTGCTCGAATGTTCGCGCGATTTGCCGATTCGCGAATTGGAGCAACGCTTGAAACAGGGAAAGATCAGTTTCGCTTCCGAACAGCGAATGCAAAAATATTTGGGACTGCAACCCGGTTCGGTTTCGCCGTTCGGATTGATCAACGATGCGGAACATCACGTGCATGTGATGTTTGACGAGGGCTTGCGCCGCGCCCGGAAAATATCGTTTCACCCCAACGACAACCGCGTCAGTTTGGTGCTTCCCGCCGACGGATTTTGGCGTTACATGGATCGGACGGGAAATACGTACGAATTTATCGCGTTGTAGCGGTATGTTGACAAAAATCATCCGAAATAATATAAACCGTTTGTATATTTACCGTTTCATTTTTTAAACCAATACAAGCATCATGAATTTTCCCGCAAACCTGAAGTATACGCGCGAACACGAGTGGATTCGTGCGGAAGATAACCAAGCCGTAATAGGTATCACCGAGTACGCCCAAAAAGAATTGGGCGACATCGTGTTTGTCGACATCGATACGGAAGGCGAAAGTTTGGCCGCCGGCGAACGTTTCGGAACGGTAGAAGCCGTAAAAACGGTATCCGACCTGTACATGCCCGTGTCGGGAGTCGTGCTCGAATTCAACAAAGCGTTGGAAAGCGCACCCGAAACGGTGAATAAAATGCCTTACGGCGACGGTTGGATGATTCGCATCGAAATGTCCGATCCCGGCCAACTGAGCGAATTAATGACCTCCGACGAATACGAGGCGTTTACCAACGAATAACAAAGCAAAGCCCCACCCCCCGACCCCCTCCCCCAAATGGGGAGGGGGAGGCGCAAAGCGCGGCGAGACGACTCCCGTCGGAATCGGATAACCGCGCAAGGGCTCCCTCCCCACTTGGGGGAGGGCGGGGGGTGGGGCTTCGCGGATCGTATCATGAAAAAATTTACCTTCATCCGGCTTTTTCTTTGCTGCGCAGTATCGTTTCATTTCGCTGCGGCGCAAGTTATCCGTCCCTCGAATGCCGAAATCAGTTTGCTGACGGCGGCTGCGGGCGAAGATTTGTATGCCGTTTTCGGGCACAGCGCCATTCGAATTAAGGATGCCGCGGCAGGCATCGATGTCGTTTTCAATTACGGACTTTTCGATTTCAATCAGCCGAATTTTTATGTCAATTTCGCTCGCGGGCGGATGAATTATCGTTTGGGCACGGAACCATTCGAGCATTTTTTTAATACTTACGCTTACGAAAACAGAGGCATCCGCGAACAGGTTTTTGAATTGGATTCGGCGCAGAAAACATTTATTGTCGAATTCCTGATCGAAAACAACAAACCCGAGAATCGCTATTATCGGTATCATTTCTTTTTGGATAACTGTGCGACGCGCATCCGCGATTTGATGCTGAAAACGTACGACGGCCTTGTGTTGCCCGAAGCCAAAGAACACCCGACTTATCGCAAGCTCGTTTACGATTGCACGCGAAGCCATCCGTGGGGGCGGTTCGGCATCGACATTGCGCTCGGCTTGCCCACCGACGAAAAAACCGACATGTACCGGCAGATGTTCCTGCCCAATTACATGTTCTACGCTTTTGCGCACGCCACGTACAACGGCAGGCCGATTGTCAAGCAAACGCGCGATATATTCTTACCCGACAAGCCGGCCATACAACCACCGGGTTTTTTCACTCCCATGGTGATGTGCTGCCTGATATTGGCATTGGCCTTGCTTTTTTCGTATGTACACAAAGGCGCGCGAATCTTCGATTTCGTACTTTTCTTCGCGGTAGGATTGGTCGGGTTGCTGGTTGTCGCGCTGTGGTTTTTCACCGACCACACCAATACGCACGGCAATCTGAACATTATTTGGGCGTTGCCGACGCATGTGGTTATGGCGTTTTTCCTGTTGCGAAA
>JAVBRP010000024.1:0-9049 GCA_031547815.1 Bacteroidales bacterium
CGCAGCTTGGTATGAGCCTTTGCGGGAAGCGATCCGCGACATCATGCAGAAAACGGCTTTGTGAATAGATGGAGCTTTTTTCACATCGTTTTTCACGCCGTTTTTTTGTCCCGCATTTCGGTGGGCGATATTCCGAAGAAAGCGCGAAATGTTTTGGTGAAATAGGAAGGGCTGGAAAATCCGACGTCATAAGCGATTTCGGAGATCGGCATATCGGTTTCTTTCAGATATTTGGCGGCGTATTTCAGTCGGGTGTTCCGAATGAGTTCCGACGGCGACAAGTTGGTGACCGATTTTATTTTCCGGTAGAGGTTGGTGCGGCTCATGCCGACTTCCCTGCAAAAAAGGTCGATGTCCAGTTCCGGATCGCTCATGTTCCTATTCAAAAAATCGTAAACGGAATTCATGAAACGGCTGTCCATCGACGACGAAGGCAGTTCGATATTCGGTTCGCCCGATTTCTGTTCGAAAAGCAAGCGCAACCGTTCGCGCGAGGCGATGAGGTTCTTCACGCGCGTGGTCAGCAATCCGGCGTTGAACGGCTTGGTGATGTACTCGTCGGCGCCGGCTTCGAATCCTTCCTGCACTTGAAGGACGGTTACACGGGCGGTAAGCAGGATCACGGGAATGTGCCCGGTGCGAATATCTTCCTTCAACAGCCGGCACAAGTGAATACCGTCCATGCCCGGCATCATGATGTCGCTGATGATCAGGTCGGGGAGCCGGTCGACGGCTATATTCAACGCATCGTTGCCGTTGTCGGCTTCCAGAACGGCATAACTTTTCGCTAAATGCGACTTAATGTAATGACGCACGTCGGCATTGTCTTCAACCACCAATATCGTGTATTCTTGTCGGTTGTCGCTCGGCTCTTCGGTTTCGGACGTTTCGGCGGTGTCTTCCGAGATCGGGTAATGCACGGCATTTTCGCTGTTTTTGTAATCGGCGATCATCTCGGCCGATGTTAAATGCGCGTTTCCCGTCGGTAAAATCGCTCTGAAAACGGCGCCTTTGTCGGCATTGTTCTCGGCCCATATCGCTCCGCGGTGCAGCTCGACCACGCCGCGGCTCAGGTTCAACCCTACGCCGGTTCCGAATATTTGCGCCGCCTCGTTTTGATTTATTTGGTAGAACGGGTCGAAGATCTTTTCCAATTCCCCGTAAGGAATGCCTCTACCGGTGTCTTTTACGTCGATCATCACATATTCGTCGCAGTCCGGATACACCTGTTTCATACGTTCCGGGTAGGCGCGCCGCAAAAGTTTTCCGGTTTTTCTCGACAGCGTGACAACGATTTCGCCTTGGTCGGGCGTGTTTTTGAATGCATTGGAAAGCAGGTTGAAAAGCACTTTTTCCAACAAATTGCGGTCGTACCAAACATGCAGTTCGGCATCATTGCACACGAAGCGGAATTTGATGCGTCGCTTTCCCGCCAATTCGTTGAACGCAAGTACTATTTCGCCGACAAACTTCACCAAATTGCCTTGCGCCGCCTTCAATTGCAGGTGCCCCGATTCTTTTTTCCGGAAGTCCATCAATTGATTGACCGTGTACAAAAGGCGATTGGCGTTTTTGTACATCAGGTTCAACGTGTCGCGCAAAGCGGGCGCCAAACCCGATTGTTGGAGCAAATCTTCCAACGGCGTCAAAATCAGCGTGAGCGGCGTCCGCAATTCGTGCGAGAAATTGGTGAACAGCTTGATCTTGGTTTGATGAAGCGTTTCCATGTTTTCCTGCTCCATCTGCTTGAGCCGGATGTTGTTTTCCAATCGCGTTTTAATCCGGGAATAACGTAACGCAACCGTTACCATCAGCAGCACCGATATCGCATAAAGCGCCCGTGCCCACCAAGTATTCTGCCACGGGCGGGCAATGAAAATCGACATGCTTGCGCCGGTTTCGTTCCACACGCCGTCGTTGTTCGATCCCTTCACGCGGAAAACATAATCGCCCGGAGGAATATTCGTATAATAAGCCGTGTGGCGATTTCCGACGTAGTTCCACTCGTTGTCGAAACCCTCCAGCTTGTAAGCATACCGGTTTTGTTCCGGAAAGATGTAGTTGAGCGCATTGAATCTGATGGTGATGTTGGATTGCCGATGGTTTAATGCGATCTTGTTTTGAGCCGGCAGCGGTGTCGGAATGTTATTGATCGTCAAGTCGGTGATAAATATCGGCGGAATGTAATTATTGGTCTGCATGCTTTCGGGACGGAAAGAGACAAAGCCGTTGTTGCCGCCGAAAAACACTTCGTTGTCGGCTGTCACGATGCCCGATCCGGGCGTAAATTCGGGTATCCCGATGCCGTTATCGCGCTCGTAGTTGGTGAATTTTTCCGTTACGGGGTCGAATCCCGATATTCCCGACCCGGTGCTCATCCACAATTTGCCGTTACGATCCTCCGCAACGGTGCAAATGGTGTTGTCGGCCAATCCCGCCCGATCGTCGTAAATCTTGAAATCTCCGGTTTGCGGGCGATACAGGCAGAGGCCGCCGCCATACGTTCCCACCCAGATTTTTCCGTCGCGGGCTTTGCAGATGGTGCCCACGCTGTTGTACGGAAGCCCGGAAGTGTCGCCCGGTGTGTATAGCCAATTTTTTACCGTTTTTTCTTGTTCGTTGTAGCGATACAATCCGTTGGTCCACGAGCCGACAAAAATGGAGCCGTCGTCGGCTTCCACCATGCAGCGAACGTTCGACGGGCTGAATGTTTCGCCGCGCCCGAAAGGCACGGGGCGTACAAATTTTCCTTCCGGGGTCATGTATCCCAAGGCTTGGCCACCTGTGGAGCCGATCCATAAACGCTGTTTCCTGTCTTTGTAAAGCGCATAATACAACGTACTCCATGTCGGGACGACGGTTCCTTTGAAACATCGTTCGCGCGTATCAAATGCGACAACGCTTTGTCGGGTGGTTCCCGCCCAAAGCATGTCTCCTTCCGGGAGCAGCGATTTGACAATGTTCCGTCCGTACGAAAAACTGTTGGCTCCCGGCAGGCTGTAATAAGTGAATGTTTCCGCCTGACGGTCGAAATACATCAAGCCGCCGCCTTCGGTGCCGATCCACAAGCCGCCGGGGTGTTCGGCCATCGGGCCGATGATGCCGAAAATGACTTGGCCCCGCTTTCCCGGATCGTAAAATCGGAATCGTTGATTATACGGGCTGTAATAACTCAGTCCGCCCGAATAAGTTCCTATCCATACGGTTCCTGCACGGTCGCACAGCATCGAGTAGACGGAAAAATGCCCCACGGCGGGTTTTCCGCCGGGAGCGCCGTATGCGCTTCGAAAAGTTTCCGTCGGACGATCGTATCGGTTGATCCCGTTGAAAGTGCCCACCAATAAATTGCCTTGCGTATCCTCCGCAAAGCAGCGAATACTGTTGTCGTTCACTCCATGGCGACGATCGAACCGCTCGAAACGATCGCCGGTTCCGGCATAACGGCAAATCCCCGATTGGTAAGTTCCTATCCAAATGTTGTTTTGCTTGTCGCGGAAAATACAGTTTATTCTGTTTTCGCTGATGCTGCGCTCGTCGGCGGGGTTGTGCCGATAAATTCGCGTCGTTCCGTTCTTTTTGTTGTACACCAAAATCCCGTTGTTCGTTCCCATCCAAATATCGCCGCCGGGGCCTTCCGTAAGCGCATAGATCCTGTTGTCGGTCAAAAAATCGGAAAGCCGGCAACGTTTGAATCGCCGGTTCTCGAAATCGTAAAGGTTCAAACCGTCTGCAGTTCCCACCCACAAATCGCCGTCGCTGTCCGACAAAAGAGCCGAAACGGTGCTATTGCTGATGGTTGTTGAGTCTTCTCTCGAAAGGAACTTGGTAAAACGGCCGGTAGCAGCATCGTATCGATTCAGCCCCCGGTTGGTTCCCACCCAAACATATCCGTCCTTATCGCCGGCGATGCACATAATGTGGTTGTGGCTGATGTGCAGCGTGTCCTTGCTCGATTCGCGAAATACCTGGAACCGATAACCGTCGTATTTATTCAACCCGTTGCGCGTGCCGAACCACAAATAACCTTCGCTGTCCTGATAAATCGACAATACGGATAGTTGCGAAAGCCCTTGCTCCACCGACAATTGGCCGAGGTGTGCGGGATGTTCTTGCGCGAAAACGGTATTTGCGTAAAGCAGAAAGACAAATAATATGAAAGTGCGTGCGGACATCGATTCGGATTATTTTACCCGCATAACGGCGGCGACGCAAATGGGTTTGGCGATTGTTTTCATCATCGATAATTTCGGAGGTTCAAAATTAATGATTTTATTGATATTTTTCGTTTCGAATTCGAAAACCTCGCCTTATAACTTGCGATACCCTCACCTTATAACTTGCGAATATTCCTGTTTTCCGACAGGTCTTACATCATTGGAGGGGCTTAAAGGTCAATAAAATAATTTTTTTGAGGACTCTCTCCCGCGCCCTCTCCCAAGAAGAAAGCCGGGATGGGGTTGTTATCGGTTTATTTTCAATACAATTTCTTCGCCTTTGGCGGTGGCGAATTCAAACACACCGCCCGAAAGTGCGACATCCGGGTTTCCGTTGCGGGTTATTTGCACTTCCTTTCCTTTCCACGGATTTTCCATTTTACAGGTTCGTCCTTGTTCGCTCACGATGCGTACAAATTGCACCCGTCCGTCTTTCAGGTCGCTGCTTACCAGAAACGCTCCGTATGCTCTCAGGTTCTCGAACGAAGCGTCGCGCGACTTATTCCATACGGGAAACACGCGAATGATGTGCTCGTAGCTTTGCAGCAACATTTCGTTAACGGTCATCGGCACGGCAGCAAGCGTTTCTATGCCGCCGCCTCCGGCAACGATCCACAAGTTGGGATACGACGCTGCCGCGATGCGTTCCTTGAGACGGGCGATGATGAAGTCGGGATCGTACCCGACGCGCACCGCACCCGGAAATACCGTTTCCACACCGTTATTGAGACTGTTGCCCCAGTCGCCGGGTCGGGAGGAGCGGTTTTTCCAACGGTCGATGTCGCTCAGCAGTATCTTGTTCAGCTCGGGTGTTAAATTAGGCCCGCACACGCCTCCCGGCAATATCAATCCGTGAATCGACACGCGGGTCAGGCCGTCGGGCTTGGAGCTTCGTCCCGGACTTGACTCCACGCTTTTCAAGGTCAGCTTTCCGTCGTCCGTCATACCGGTGGGATAGGGACTGAGCCGTTCGCAAATATCCTCCCACTTGGCCCGCCTTTCCGTATCGGTTTGCAGGAAACGGCTCACATCGAGCATTCCTTGAAAAAGCATCCTTACCAATCCCAACGAAAGCGTAGAGTTCACGTCGCCCAAGCGGTGCCGCCATTGGCCTTTGTTGCGCAGGTTCGGCATCACTTCGTTGAAATGATCCATGCGGATGACATATTTTCCGTCCTCAAAAGTCAGATAATCTTCCCAAAAATCGGCGCAAGCCAGCATATACGGATAAATTTTCCGGGCATAGTCGCTGTCATAAGTGCTGTAAAAGCGCATCAACATGTTGCCGACGCTGAAAACCGCATTGATTTTCTGTCCGAGAAATTTATATCCGCCGTCGATCGTGTTTTCGCGCGTCGCGTAGCGACGTTCCATTTCGTCGGGCGTGAGCGGCCAGCGGGTGGTGCACAATCCTTTCGGGCCGATGCCCACCGGATAGTAGATACCGCGTATGCCGAGCAACTCGCGGGCATGTTCGCGGCCTTTTTCCATATAGTCGAGCAACGGCTGATCAAACGATTCGAGCAAATCGATGCGGTTCGACGAATAACACGCCCAAAACGGCGCCTGATAATTGTAATTCAGATGATAATCGCCGCCCCATGCCGACGAATCCTTCGTGACGAAGCAGCCCCAAATGCCGGGCGCGAACTTATTGCCGCGCGTAGCCGACGCCAAAATGTATTGCGAAGCGTAATAATATTTTTCCAACAGGCTGTCGCCGATTTGCACGTTCGATTTATTCCAGAAGTCGCGCCACCAAGCGGCATGTTCGTCCCAAAAACCGGAAAGGGTCGAAGCCGTAGCCGAAGCCGCTTCGGCGCAAGCCTTTTCCTTCCACGCAGCATCGTCTTGGTTGGTGTAGATGCTGACAACGATATTCGTGGTTCGTCCGGCCGGAAGTTCCAACATGCCGTTGTCGGAAACCGCAGCGTCGGGCACGGCCATTGCCAGTGCCACGTGCGCTGGCCACTCCGATAGCGGGGTGTTCTCGAACGAGCGGGTCGCCCAACGGACATTGCCCGTTCGCCCGGCATCCGTCACCGAAGTATTCCCCTCGCCGGTTTTGAGATCGAGCCTCACGGAACAGACTTCCGTGGGGGTCAGCTCAATTATCGCCGTGTTGTGCGTGGCTGCAACCCACGCTTTAAGTTCCATCTGCAATTTGCCTTTGGTGAAACGGCCTTTGATGAATCCCTTATCGAAAATGTTTTCGGCATGATAATCGGCGCCTTCGAGCGCATCGATATGCAGATCGAGATATCCGGGAAAGGAAATTCCGCCTCCGGGATAAGTCGGATATGCGCGCCAAAAGTCGTTTTTGCCGAACCGGAAACTCAAACGATCGGGCGTTCCGCCCAACACAAGGCCGATGTCGCCGTTGCCGGCAAGCGGTCCGTCGGGCGTTTTGGCCGTGGGAACATGTTTCGGAGGTTGCGTAAACACCGCCTTGCAGCGACTTACATGAAGTCCCGGCTCTTCATGCGGCTTGCAGGCGAAAAGCGAAGCCGACAAAAGTAAAATCAGAATTCGGTTCATAAGGTTTTAGGTATTGAAAGGTGAAGGTTGGCGGTTAATTTTTTAGTTTGGAATATAGACCTCTCCCCCCGCCCTCCCCACAAGGGAGGGAGCCCTTGCGCAGTGTCCGCAATCAGGGTGCAAAGCGCGTCTCCCCTCTTCTTGTGGAGAGGGGTCGGGGGGAGAGGTAATGGGGAGAGGGGTTAATACATTTTAACAATATTCTCTTCTTTTTGATTTCTCGATATGATCATGTTAACACGTTTTCTTGCCGCGATGCGCGCTTCTTTCAAGTCTTTGATGTTGCGGATTTTTTTGTTGTTGAACGACAGTATGACATCGTCGGGTTGCAACAGCCCCGACATTTCGCCGCCGGGCAACACTTCGATCACCCGTACGCCCGATATTTCGCTGAGGCCCGCTGCCGAACGCTCGCCCAAAGTCGTGACGGTTTTCAGCCGCATGCCCATGAAAACTTGTTCCGTTTCGTTCGCCCGGTCCGACAGATCGATCAGTTCGGGGATCGGCGGTCGTTTTGCGATGCTTTTCAGGTCAGCGGAAACAACCCCGAAATTGTCCTGATCGAAGTTCCGGAATCCGACATTCAACGCGCCGGACGTCTTTTTTACGCGGTAATCGCCCGTTTTCGGGTTCGCAAATTCCGGCGCTCCCGCTGCGGAATGCGCGTCGGTTCCGGCGGCTTGCGCTTTTTTCAACGAAGCCTCGTCGGGAAAAAAGTTGAAGTCGACTTCCTTGCCCCAATCGTTCACGCGAATGGGGAAATAAGGCGCGGTGACGATGTTGTGCTTGAAAACATCTCCGCCGTTGCGAAACCACACATGCGGATGAAACGAATTGTTGATCATGATGTTGTTTTCCACCGTACGGTAAAAGCCCTCGCGCAGTTTAATGCCGCCGTTCAGGCACACATTGTCGTAAATATGATAGTTGCTCGATCCGTCGTCCAAATCGATGTCCCAGCCGTGGTCGCAACGAAAGCGGTTGTTGCGGATGACAACGGGTTCGACGGCATCGAGAAGGATAAGATCGGGCCGGCTTTCGACGCGGCGGTTCATGCTGTCGCGCTTGGGATGCCAATAACGGTCGCGGCCCCACGAATTGAACGAGCCGTGATCGCCTGTTTCGAGCACGGTGTTGAACACCTCGTTATATTCGATCACGTGTCCGCCCCAAGTGCCGTCGCCTATATTGATTCCCGCACGCGGCACGTCATATATGGTGTTGTGGCTTACCGTGATGCCGCGGGACATGGAGATTTGCACTCCGGCCGTTTGCTTTTCCGTGCGTCCCAAATCGCACATCAAATTATCGTATACCAAGCAGTGCGACGGATAATTATTGCCGATCGGCCCCGGCGCAAGATCCATATCCCGGATGTCGACAAATTCGTTGTATTCGAACGACGGCGAACGAACCGCTTTCGGATCGCCTACAAAACACACGCCGCTTGCGCCCGCACGTTCGATGCGGCAGCCCGATACCGTGTTCCGGCGATTGTAGTTGCTGAAGAAAACGGCATTCCCGCCGACGGCATTGAAATAACAGTCCTTCACCGCGCAATCTTCCGCACCTTCCATGCGGACGGCGCCGCCCCGATAAATCGTCCAATCGCTGCGCAACAACGGCTCGCACGTATGCATAAATGTGCGCAATGTGTGCGTCAGTTCCACGCCTTCGACGGAAATGCGGGTTACGGGATTGCTTTCGCTGCCTTGCATCACGAACAGTTCGCGCAACTGCGGCGTTTCGATGCGTGCCGTTGTTAAATCGACGCCTTCCGGCGGATAGAAGTACAGCGTCTTTTCCGAGGCATCGAAATACCATTCGCCCGGAGCATCCAATTCCTCAAAAATGTTTTCGACAAAACGATGCCGATCGTGCATTCCCATGCGGCGATTGTTTTGGTAGCCGCCTTCGAGCAACAACTCGCCGTTTGCGTCCTTTCCGGCAATCAGCCAATGGTAGCCGCCCCACTCGTGGCGATGCAGCGCATGAACGTATCCTCCCGCGGGGTTTTTCCAACGCGCCGCCCGTTCGGGCGAAATCGCATCGGCGGCCGTACCGTTGTAGTGCGAAGCCGACGCATCGAAATTCGGGTAACGCGCCGATATCTGCAATTGGCTGTCGACAAATAATTGATCGAACACGATGTTTTCATGCTCTATTTTCGTCTGCATGATGCCGTCTTTGTACGGTTGCCAATGCAAGTTCCGCAAAAGAACGCCTCCGCTGACGATCGCTTTTTCGCCCGCTTGCGCTTTGATGCGAATTTTCGGGTCCGTCGGCGCGAACACCAC
>JAVBRP010000288.1:0-5804 GCA_031547815.1 Bacteroidales bacterium
AACAAATGAAAACAAAAATGAGAATAGGATTATTACCCCGAGTCATCATCGCCATCGCGGCGGGCTTGTTGCTCGGTATGGTTTTTCCCGGTTGGGCGGTACGGATATTTGTGACATTCAACGGTATATTCGCTTCATTTCTGTTTTTCTGCATCCCGCTGATCATCGTGGGATTGGTGGCTCCGGGTATTGCCGACTTGGGGAAAAATGCCGGATGGTTATTGGCCGTTACGGCGCTGATTGCTTACGGATCGACCGTTTTTTCGGGATTCTTTACCTATTTTTCGTGTCGGGCCGTTTTTCCCGCAATCATCGAACCGAACACCGAGTTGACAAGCGCGGTCAATCCCGAAACCACGCTGCTGACGCCGTTTTTCTCGATCGACATGCCCCCCGTTTTCAGCGTGATGACCGCTTTGGTGCTGGCTTTCGTGTTGGGCATCGGCATTGCGGTGTGCAAAGGCGATACGTTGAAATCGGTACTGACGGAATTCAAAAGCATTATCGAGCGCGTTATCTCGGCGGTGATCATTCCGTTGTTGCCGGTGTACATTTTCGGTATTTTTCTCAATATGTCCTTTTCGGAAACAGCTTTTGCCGTGATCAAACTTTTCGGAAAGATCATCGGGGTGATTTTTGTGCTGCACATTCTGTTGCTGCTGATCCAATACTTCGTTGCGGGCGCCGTTGCCAAGCGTAATCCGTTCCGGTTGCTGTACAACATGCTGCCCGCTTATATGACCGCGTTGGGAACATCGTCGTCGGCCGCTACCATTCCCGTCACGTTGGCGCAGGTGAAAAAGAACGGCGTGAAAGAGGATATTGCCGACTTCTGCGTGCCTTTGTGCGCTACCATTCATTTGTCGGGCAGCACCATGAAGATCACCGCAATGGCCTTGGCCATCTGTATGTTGACGGGCTTGCCGTTCGACATCAAACTTTTTTCGGGTTTTATTCTGATGCTGGGTATCATGATGGTGGCCGCGCCGGGAGTGCCCGGAGGAGCGATCATGGCAGCGGTGGCTGTTCTGCAATCGATGCTGGGATTCAACGAAGCCGCCGTAGGGCTGATCATTGCCTTGTATATCGCCATCGACAGCTTCGGCACGGCTTGTAATGTTACCGGCGACGGCGCCATTGCCGCGGTAGTGGATAAGATTGCGGCAAGCGAAGAAAAAAAACCGAAGATTTGAAATAAAGTTGACGTTTAAAGCGCGTCATTGCGAGTGCTCACCCTGTTTTGCAGGACAAAAAACTTGGATGACGTAACTGACCTATCGGGTTTTCAAAACCCGGTAGGTCTTTCGGAAAACCTATCAGGTCTTTGAGACCTAATAGGTTGCCGTCTATGTCATTGTAAGCGATAGCGAAGCAATCCTTTTTGATTATCATGAGATTGACTTCGTCGAGCTCCGCTTCGCTACGGTTGCTTCGCTATCGCTCGCAATGACGTTTTGACGTTTATTCCATCCACTTGCGGATGACCGCATTACCCAACAAAGTGAGGTAGGTGCGCTGGTACATTTGTACTTTTCCGTCGTCGTCCGGATCGGTGTATCCTTCGTTGCCTTGCGCCCGAAGGTATTGATGAGCGGCCACCACGCAAGCGCCTTCGTAATTGACTTGTTTGAGAAACGGCGTCAGCGGTACGCCTCCTCTGCAATTCGGCGTTAAGGGGATCAAGCCGGGAGCGTTATGTTCGGTTCCGAGAAGAATGACGAATCCTCTTTCGTAGAAATATTGTACAAAAGGCTCCAGAATCTCGCATTTGTTGCGGCCCGGTATCAATTCGATACAATAGATGTTCTTGGCGACCAAGTTTTGGTACAGTTCTTCTTTATCGGCTTCAAATTCGGTAACTTCGCCCGTTACGTCGTCCAGCAGAACGGGATAGCACGGAATGCCGCCCGCGTTCAGGATGATTTTCTTTACCTGCTCTACGGACAGAAAGGCTTTATCGTCTTCTTTCACGAATGCCTTTTTTCCGGCTTTCAGCAGGTTGTTGCGCAACTCGTTTTCCAGTGCGGCCGCTTTGTGAATGTCGACGTCCGTAGGTTTGCCGTATATTTTTTCGAGTATTTTCTTGCGTTCGTCATCGCTTTCGAAGCGTTCGAAAACAGCCGTCCGCAGCGCTTGAGCTATGTGGCGTTCGCGAACCAGTTGTCGTGCAAAGCGTTTTCGGATGTCGTCGTATGCAAAAGCCATGTCGACGCCTGCTTCTTGCAGCCATGCATTCAATTTTCCGATCATCTCGTGCATCTGCCGTTGGCTTTCGGCTTTCACGCTTTCGAGCATTTCTTTACATTCGCCCGCGAGCGTTACGGGATAATCCAATCCCTTGCCGCTTAAATAGGTACGTCCGGGATTGTTCGGGTCGTTGATGCGGATGCCTTTTTGCTGCATTTCTTTCCACAAGGCGATGGCCTCGATGTTGAACAGAGGGAAGATTTTATTTTTATCTGCCGATTCGGCAAATTCGTCGTATCCATCGGTTACGTAAAAATCGTTGATCCCGAGAACTTTGACATCCTCGTCTTTTGCCATTTCGAATATTTGTTCCATACCCGAAAACGAACTGTACGAGTAGGGTGTATGGAAATGTGCATTAACGTTCAACGGGACAAGAGGAATTCCTTTTGATTGGACCATCAAGTTCCCGTGTGACGGAAAATCTTTCAGATATCGCATTGCTTGTGTGTTAAGGTTTAGTTGGTTAATTCATTTTTATTCGGTACAAATATAATTATTCTCCGAAAAAAATTGTTTTATCTTCCTTTTTTGAGTTCGGTAAAATTATATCCTACCACCAATTCGATGGTTCCGGCGTTGTATCGTCCGATTTTCGCCAGCGTATAATCGTACGCGATGGCGATATGAATGCGTCTTTCGTGGATATAGCCGAGCATCAGGGAAATGTCTTCGAACGATTCGAAAGTATTCCTGAAATTGAGTCCGCCCCAAAACCGTTGCATGTAAATTACCCTTGCGGTTAAATCGAGTTGCAGGGGAACGGCAACCACTTTCTTCAACAATACGGCAGGTTCGATAATCCAATGATCGCGGTCGGAAACATAGAATCGATAACCTCCGAATCCGTAAAAGTGCGTTTTCAACCGATTGCGCTTGCTGTCCTCGCCGGCATATTTGACATTGTTGTTGAACAGTTGTTGCGCCGAGATACCGCCGTACCAATCGTGATGATATACGTATACGCCGACCGAAGCGTCGGGCAGGAAACTCGCCATCATTTCGCGGGGTGCGTTCGGATCGGGTACTTGCGGCGTTCCGGGCGCATCCAATTCAAACCGGGTGCCGTCGGCGCGAGATTGTATGAACCCCAACCCCAAGCCCATGGAAATGCGAATATCTTGAGCGACAAAAAAGTTGGTGGCGAAAGCGCCGTTCATCAAAAACCTGCTTGTGGGGCCGGTGGCGTCGTAACCGATGTTGCCGCCGTAGCCGATGTTCCGTTTTTTGTGCGGGCCGTATGCGCTCAGAATATTGGTAATCGGAGCGTCTTCGAAACCCATCCATTGGAATCGGTTGTCCATACGAAGTTTAAATCCCTTATCGGTTCCGGCAACGGCCGGATTGAAAAGAAAAGGGTTTTCCACAAACAGGGTAGAGATGGGGATTTGTTGTGCGGAAATGTTCCCGCACAACATCCAAAATCCGATCATTCCCGAAAAAATATATCTTTTCATTTTATCGCGTTTAAAAAACTCGAATACAT
Source organism: Bacteroidales bacterium (assembly GCA_031547815.1). GTDB lineage: Bacteria > Bacteroidota > Bacteroidia > Bacteroidales > UBA4181 > JAIRLS01. Next base: position 3,734 of record JAVBRP010000288.1, read on the forward strand.
TTATCATCCCCATAATATTATCTGATGATGGTTACCGATCCTTTGAAAGTATGCGGCCCTACTTTCACCACATAATAGTAGGTTCCGATGGGCAGATCGTTGCCGTTGCGGCGTCCGTCGAACACCACCGAACTGTTGTTATACCCCTTGCCTTCGTACACCTGTATTCCGGCGCGGTTGAATACTGCCACATCCACCGAATAATAACTTGCGTATTGCTCCAAATGGGTGAATATCCACTTATCATGAATTCCGTCGTCGTTGGGCGTGAATGCGTTCGGTATGAAGAATATCTCCGCTTGGGCGACGAAGACACTGTCGGCCGACGAACAACCGCTATTGTTGTCCGTAAGCGTCAATATCAACGTATAATTCGGCCGGTCGGGATATTCTAACGTCACCGGAGCGGGCGGCGCCGGCAATCCGGCGGCAAAACCTTCGGGAATCGAAGTCCACAAGTAAGTGTAACCGTTTGCACTGCTTGCATCCACATTCAATTGATACTTTTCGTCTTTGGGAATATACACGGAATCTGCACCCAAAACAACGGTCGGCGCCGACTTGAGCGTAATGTCAACCGATTTGGCGGTCGTGCAATTACCCGAAGTAACGATCAGTTGGATGGCGCCGGATGCTGCCTTGGTTACCAACGGCGTGTTCGCCTCGAACGGCACGATTTCGCCGGAAGGCAATACCCAGTTGGCTACGGCCGATGACCCCGAAGCATACGGAGTGCCGTTGATTACGACCGTTCCGTGCAGCACGATCTGTTCGGCGGAACAGAAATTGTATTTACCGTCGGTATCCGGAACCGCGCCTTCCACGATGATATTCACATCGATGGAGTAAGTTGCCGCCACTTTATATTCCTCGTGAATGATACAATTCCCATCTTTATTGGTAATTTCCACACCGTAGGTTCCCGCATTTAAGTGGTCGCGGACGTGACCGGTCGGGCCGTCGTCCCATCGGTAGGTATATGTATCCGGAGGACTGAGAACGATGGAACCGGTTCCGTCCATGTTACAAGTGACATCGATAATTGTCGGGGTTACCGTTATCGGGTCGGGAAGCGTTACCGGATAATTCAGCGCTGACCCTCCGATACACCCGTAGGCGTCGGCAATCGAGAAGTTGTGGTTGCCGGGGGTTACATTATTGAATACGGGATCGGGCTGCATGTGTCCGTCCATGTAATACTTGAACGGCGATGCTCCGCTTTCGGGCACAACAGTTAAGGTAACGTTGAAAAGACAATCGCTGAGCGGAATATCTTTCCGAACAACATCAAACTTCAATTCCGGCGGCGACGATACCGTTACGGGGATTTCCCACGAACAATTGCTTATCTTGTCGTTTACCGCCAATTTGTAATCGCCGGCGCCCAACAAGGTATACGATCCCGACGAGCCGTCTCTCCAAGCCGCAGGTTCGACTGTGCCGATCGACGTGAGCAACTGGTAACGATAGTCGCCCGGCGTATTGATGACAAAACTGAATCGGCCGTCGTTGACACCGTGGCACGATACCATAGGTTGCGTCGGGTTGAAGCTGACATCGGGCGCCGTGGTGCCTTTGATGGTTACGTAAGTTTCGGCCAAACAGAAGTCGGTTTGTTCGGTAACTCTTACCTGATATACGCCTTCAATTAGCCCGCCGAATATTTGCTCGGTATCGGGCATCGGGCCTCTTACCTCTTCGTTCACTTTGTACTCGAAACTTCCCGATGCGGGTGCGGTAACTTTTACCGTGATGGATGCATCGACGGGCTTCCCGTCAACGTCGCAAACCTGATCGGTATGTGTTACGTCGATGGTAACCGCAACCGGAGCAACAATATCCAATTCCAAAACTTCGGGAGGAAAACAATTGCGAGCATCGCTGATGGTGAATTTGTACTTGCCGCCGGTAACCTTGTCGATGATCGCGTCGTAAGTACCGTCGCCCGGTTTTGGTTCGGGAACACCGGCATAGTCGGGCTGTTCGATGGTGACGATGGTGTACGGAGCCACGCCGTCCGCTATCTTGATGCCTATTTGACCGTCGGATTTACCCACGCACATCGCTTCCA
>JAVBRP010000284.1:0-7678 GCA_031547815.1 Bacteroidales bacterium
GCCCTTCGACAAGATATTGGTGACGGCCGGAGCGACCGAGATTCCCGAAACGTTGCTGCAACAATTGAAAACGGGCGGACGAATGGTGATTCCCGTGGGCGACGACGAACGGCAAGAGATGATTTTGGCGGTCAAAAAGTCGGACACCGAAACCGAAGTATCGCATCACGGAGCATTTGTGTTTGTGCCTTTTTTGAAGGGGAAAGTGTAGAAAAGCAATCGGTTATCTGCGTTCGGCGGCATTTGCAATGCCGCTGTTTAACACTGTCGAATTTGAAATTGCTAAAGGTTCGACAAAGAAAAGAGCGGCAATATAATTGCCGCTCAACGTAAGTCATTATACCCAAACAACATTGAATTTTGAATTAAAATATGCGTAGAATTTTTGCCATCGGAGAAACGGTTTTCGACATTATTTTCAAGGCGGGGAAGCCGGTTGCCTCCACGCCCGGAGGCTCCATGTTGAACGCGGCCGTTTCGTTGGGACGGTTGGGCTTGGACGTTTATTTTATCAGCGAATACGGACGGGATAAAATCGGGTGCGAGGTCGACTCTTTTCTTCGCGGCAACGGCGTCAACACCGATTACGCTTATCGATATGCCGACCATCCGTCTTCGTTGGCGTTGGCGTTTTTGGACGAAAACAACAATGCCGAGTACAATTTCTACAAGTGTTATCCCGAAAAAAGGTTGGACACCGCGTTTCCCGAACTTACCGCCGACGATATTGTCGTGTACGGCTCTTTCTACGGTATCGATCCCGACGTGCACGCACGGTTGAAGCCGTTTTTGGAACATGCGCGATCGCAAAACGCTTTGATCGTGTATGATCCCAATTTTCGCAAAGCGCATCTTTCGGGTATGGACGTTTACCGACCGATCATCATGGAGAATTTCGCTTTCGCGGACATCGTGAAAGGCTCGGACGAAGATTTTCGGCATATATTCGGCGCCGAATCGGCTGAGGAAGCCCGACATGCTTTGCAAAACGTATGCGATGTGCTTTTTTATACGGCCAATAAAGACAACGTCAGATTATGCATGCCGGGAGTTGCCGATACGTACGAAGTGCCTCCGATTACGCCCGTGAGCACCATCGGCGCGGGCGATACCTTCAATGCGGGATTGATTTACGGCTTGGTGACCCGAAATATCGACAAAAGCAATTTAAAAAGCATGAGCGGAGAACAACGCGCCGCGATTGTCGAAAATGCCATCCGTTTTGCGGGACACGTGTGCATGAGCTACGACAACTGCATCTCGCCCGAATTTGCCGCAAAAACGATTATGAAAAACCTCTGAGGCAGCATGAACACGAAGATTTCCTTGAATTCTTCCGGGCAACCGCATCAAATAATAATTTGTATCCATTTTTCATCCGCGAATTGCACGCATATTCGTTCCCTACTTTCCGGAACGTTGCGTCAACGGGGTGATCGTAACCGGCGCGGCAAGTCCCGACGGCGACACACGCCACGTATCGTAGCGAATGTCTTTATAGAAAACGCTGACGATGTTGATATCCTTGAAAATGCGCCAATTGACGCCACGTTTGTCGAAATCGCGGATACGGTTGGCGGGAAGATTAGTCACTTCCACTTCAAGCGTATTGGCTCCCTGCTTGAGATAACGGCCTATCTTGATCGTGTAGGGCAACGACCACACAATGCCCGCGTCTTGCCCGTTGACGTATACGCGCGCGCTTTCGCAGAGCTTTCCCAAATCGAGCAGATATTCGTCGGCATTTCCTTTTACTTCGAAATTAACGGAATAGCGTCCCGTTCCGGTGTAAACTTTCGCGCTATCGTTCGCCACTTCGGTCCACGAAACGGGCGCGCCCGGCATGGGATATACGCCGTCGATGCGCGGCATTCCTTCCGTAAAGCGGAAAGACCAATCGCCGGCAATCGGTTCGGGAGTTCCTTTTTCGTAAAAAGGATAATCGGGCAAATCCGTCTTTTGCGAAGTAAACGTCTTCACGACCAACGATTGTCCCGGCTCCAATTGAAGATACAGTTCCGTTTGGCCATCGTGCGAGCGAACGTCGGCTTTTCCGCTCGTTCCGTCAAGCGGATTGAAAATAACCGCCGAATGCGCTTCCGTAGCCAATTTTACCCGGCCGTCGATCTTATTGTCGCGAAGCATGGCGATGAAATAAAGATACCCGTCGGCGTGGCGGCGGCGAATGATGTTTGCACCGTATTTCACGGGCAATTCTTCGGCTTCGGCCGAAGTCGCACGGAAAAGTTTGGCATAATCGGTTCCGAAAAGGATGCGGCCCTTGCCCGACTTCACTTCGGAGAATGCGGAAACCGGTTGGTCGGCGGGCAATTCGGCCAACGACTTTTTAAGCAGGGCGCGCCGGGTTTCCAAATCGGACAATCCCGGAACGTCGCCGGGAAACCGATCGGCAAAGATCACCGTAGCGCCGTTCTCGGCCAATTCGACCAACTTGGCAAGCGTTTCCGCCGGAATGTATTCCGCGTCGGGAACGATGATCGCTTTGTAGAAGGCGCCGGGCGTTTTCAACAATCCGCCGTTTGTTTCGGTTTGTTGAAGATACTTGTCGGAAATATAATCGGCATCGAAGCCGAGCGACCGAATATCGACCACCATATCGAAAAACGCCGGCATCAGGCTTTTTATCTTATGTATGTCGAACATAAGATAAAGCCCGTCGCGCTTCTGCCATATATCGTAAACGGGCAGATACACGAGAAAGTCGTTGTCGGGTTTGCCGTATTGCAGGAACGATTGCGTACGCGCGATGTAATCGTTCAATCCGCGCCAATCCTTATAAACAGTGTTATTCGCATTCATGTTGACCGCGGCGTAGAACAGCCAACCCGGCCAAGCGACGTCCTTCGGCGAATAGGGCGAGCCGTGATAGAACATGCGGTTGACGCCCGAAGCGAACATTTGATCCATTTCGGGTTTCATCTGCGAAAGCGATGTGCGGAAATGTTCGGTAAGCCACGTGAACGTTTCGGACGAAACGACGTTTTTGCCCGTGATGTGCGCTGCCGACGAAGCAAATTTCAGCATCGACGGGTGTCCGTCGCTTTCTCTCATGCCGCTGTCGACACGCAAGCCGGGAATGTCGAAAAGCGTCCGTCCGAACGATTCGCATTCGGGAATGTCGACGGCGGCGTAGAAATCGAGCAGATTTCCGGGCGAACCGTGCGCTTGATTGCGGATGCCGGAACCGTGCGCGTGCGCCCATTCCGTCCACGGAATCGTAAATTCGTTCAACAACAGATCGGCGAGCGTTTGGCGATAATCGCACACCACGCGGGCGCAAACGTCGGGATCGCCTTCGCGGTTGAGTTCGGGAATATAGTCTTGGAGTCGATAGCCGCGCCGTTTCTCGAATTCCGCAAAGAGATTGTCCGACCAGTCGGCCCCGTAAACTTCGTACGAGTCGTTGAAGAAATTGTCGGGCCACGGCGCGCCCGACGAAGCAAAAGCATCGTCGAAACGTTTCAGGTAGCGCATCACCGCGTCTTTCGAATAATGGTTCATCACCCAACCTTCGCCTCCGGGCGCGGCGCGTTTCACCTTTTGCAGCGTCCGTCCGTTGAATACGGCCCAAACCGTCCAATCGCCGGCGGGAGCATCCCATGCAAGCATGTTATCTTTCACTTTGTCCGTCAGGTCGATTTTTTGGTTTCCCGAAAAGGCAACAACCGCAGCAACGGCAGCGATATCGGTCTGTTTGGGATCGTCGGCAACGATTTTCTTCTCGAAATGAGTTCCGCCTTTCACCGGATATTTTTGAAAGATAACCTTGCAAGCTGCGTCGGCCAACGCTACCGTCGGCCCTCCGAAAGGCCAGCCCGTGCCGTTGTTCATCTCTATTGCGATGCCCAATCGTTTTCCTTCCGCAACGGCGTGTTTGTACATGTTCATCCACCGCGCCGACAAATAATCGATGTGGCGATGCTCGGCCCCGTTGATGCCGTACACGGGCGTGATTTCCACCGCGCCGACGCCCGCCCGGTGCAAGTCTTCCATGTTGTCGGTCAATCCTGCCGAGTCGACGGCGCTGCCTTGCCACCACCAGCGAACTCCGGGAGCTGCTTCGGAGCGCATTTCGGGCCACGATGTATCGGCGGGCGCGGAACAGGCCGAAACCAAAAAAAGAATGAAACCGGGAAGATTGATTATTTTCATCGCAATGCTTATTATGTTTGATTATGAGACTTTTTTTCGGAGCGAAGATAGTCATTTTGGTAAAAGCAACGATTCCGAAATTCCGTATTCTCGAATTGAAGTCGATTGTTTATATTTGTCGATTCAATTTCAGGAACGATGAATACAAAAATAATTTTTGCCGGTATCGGCGGCGTGGGCGGATATTTCGGCGGGATGGCGGCGAAGCGTTATGCGGAGGATACGAATGTTTCCGTTTATTTTATTGCTCGGGGCGAAAATTTGCGACAAATTCGCGAAAGCGGACTTTGCGTGACGAAAGGTGAACAGACTTTCACGGCGCAACCGAAACTTACGACCGATAAGCCCGAAGAAATCGGCACGGCCGATTTCATTGTAGTCTGCACCAAGAGCTATGGTTTGAACACGATCGTCGAGCAGTTGAAACCCTGCATCGGCAAGCAAACGGTGATCGTGCCGCTGCTCAACGGCGCGGATATCACGGAACGGATCAAAGCCTTGTTGCCCGACACGACGGTTTGGCAAGGATGCGTTTACATCGTATCGAGCTTGTCGGTGCCGGGCAAGGTCGAAACCACCGGAAACGTACAAAGTCTGTTTTTCGGTTCGGACGGCATCGAAGACGAACGTTTGCCGCGATTCGAAATGTTATTGAAGGACGCGGGAATCGACGCTCATTATTCGCGCAACATCAAGCGAATCGTATGGGAAAAGTTCATTTTCATTTCGACCACCGCAACGTTGACTTGCTACTACGACAGCGATTTTTCGAACATCATCGGCGACGAAGCCAAACGGGAGATGCTTCTCGACCTGATCGACGAAGCCGAAACGGTTGCCCGGGCTGCCGACGCCGGTGTGGAGAAAGACATGAAAAGCGATATCGTCGGACGGTTGAAAATGCTTCCTGCCGGGGCCACATCGTCCATGCATCGGGATTTCCGGGCACGGAAAAACACCGAATTGTCGTCGCTCACGGGAACGATCGTCCGCCTGAGCAAAGAATACGGAATATCGACGCCACGCTACGATACGGTGTATTCCGCTCTACGGGAGAAAACGAAAGATGAAGAGTGAAGAATGTAGAACGAAGAATGGGAGGACAAATGAAGAATGTAGGTTTAAACCTGAAACTTCAAACTTTAAACTTCAACCCTGAAACCTCAATTTTTTGTATCTTTGTCGCTTCCGTAAATCGGCGTTCATGAGAATATATTTTCCTTTCTTTTTTTGTTTGTTTTTGTTTCCTTACGCATGTGTGCTTTCGCAGGATCGCTATGCCGCGTTGCCCGATTGGTATGAGGACTACGATGTGAAGTTCTATAAAATAGACATCGAAGCCGACAACACGACCGCCGATATTCAGGGTTCGACGGTGATCAAAGCCGAAATCACGCGGTCGGGATTGGAACGTTTTACGGTAGAACTGGCCGAAGCCGTTCGTGTCGATTCCGTACGGATGGACGGGCGCCCGGCATCGTTCCGCCGCGACGGCGACGAATTGTATGTTCTTTGCCCGGAGCCTTTGCCTGCTGGAAAGATGTGCTCCGTAACCGTTTTTTATGCCGCAGCGAACATCAAGGGCGACGGATTTTTCTCGGCCGTGAGCAACCGTACGGACAGGTCGTGGGATGTCCCCGTGACGTGGACGCTTTCCGAACCGTACAATGCCAAGAACTGGTTTCCCTGCAAGCAGCATCTTCCCGACAAGGCCGATTCGGCATACATTTTCATCACGACGCCGAAAGGCTTGAAAGCGGGCGCACCCGGCGTGCTGACCGCCGTGACGCCCCGGCCCGGCAACAAATTGCGCCACGAATGGAAAACCCGTTATCCGACGGCTTATTACCTGTTGTCGTTTGCCGTGTCGGATTATGCGGAATATACCGTTTATGCCCGGCCCGAAGGTGTGGGCAAACCGGTGCCGATACAGAATTACATTTACAACAAGTCGGGGTTTCTTGAGGAACACAAAGCTGTGATCGATACCACGGCGGCATTGATCGAGCTTTACTCGAAACTGTATCTGCCGTACCCCTTTGCCGACGAGAAATACGGGCATTGCATCGCTCCGATGGGGGGCGGCATGGAGCATCAAACGATGACGACGCTTTCTGATTTCGATTTTCTGCTGGTAGCGCACGAATTGGCGCATCAATGGTTCGGCGATCTGGTGACGTGCGCTTCGTTTCAGGATGTTTGGGTCAACGAGGGTTTCACTACTTATACGGAATATCTGGCGTTGGAACGATTGGCGTCTCGCGAGAAAGCGCTGTCGTGGATGCGCGAAACACACTCGACAGCGTGCTGGTCGCAAAAAGGATCGGTATTCGTCCCGAAAGAATCGGCCGACGACACGTGGCGAGTTTTCAGCATGAGCCTCAGTTACAAAAAAGGCGCGGCATTGGTGCACAACATTCGACGTATTGTCAACAACGACGACAAATTTTTCGAAGTGCTGCGCGGGTTTCTGCGTAAATACAGCTTTTCCGTAGCAACGGGCGCTGATTTCAAAAAATATGCGGAGGAACAAACGGGCATCGATTTCACCCGCTTTTTCGATCAATGGTACTTCGGCGAAGGCTTTCCCGTTTTCGACATATCTTGGAAAAAAAGCGACGGAAAGATCGAAATATTGGCGGAACATGTCGGTTCGGCCTCTTCGACGCCTTTGTTCGTGACCGATTTGGATATCCGCCTCGTTAAGAACGACGGCTCCGACACGTTGGTATGCGTGCCGATTCGCACCAACCGCGATATTTTCACGTTCCGGCTCGCGGGAAATATCACCGCCGTCGATGTCGATCCGGAATATTACGTGCTGAAACAATTGCAAAGCAACACATTGGTGAAGGATTTGCCTACGGACGATCGTTTCGTGCGTTGCCCCAACCGTATCAAGCGGAAACAAAACCCGGTGATCGAATTCGCTTCCGAAACCGATCGCAAATGTGAAATGAAACTGACCGATGCGACGGGCGAAAAGTTTTTTGCGGAGATGACGATAAAACGCAGGAAAGAAGCCGCCATCCCGATGATCGATCTTCCCGACGGCGCTTATTTGCTGTACATCCGAAACGGTAAGGATCAATATATCCGCAAGATCGTGAAAACAGCGTATTGAACCGGGCGGGAAGCCCCGCTTACGGATTGATAAACTTCAAACACACCGGTTTATCGATGTCGGCAATGAGTTTTCCGGTATCCGTCAACAAGCCGGTTTGCCGATCGACGGCGAAGACCTGAATCGTATTGCTGTCGCGGGCCGCCACCAAAAGATATTTCCCGTTCGGCGAGATGATAAAATTGCGCGGATGGATTCCCGTAGGTTGATACCCTACGGATGTCAGCGTTCCGTCCGTTTCGTCGATGCGGAAAATGGCCACACCGTCGGCTTGCAAGCGATTGGATGCATACAGGAACTTCCCGTCGGGCGAAACATGAATATCGGCGCTCCCTTTGCTCCCCACGCCCGGCGTGGTATCCGAAGCGATGTATTGAAACG
>JAVBRP010000226.1:0-6314 GCA_031547815.1 Bacteroidales bacterium
CATTACGCCTTGGATAACGGCTTCTATTATTGGGATACTGCCCATACGTACGACAACACCATCGCGCTTCCTCCGGGAAAAGCCAAACCGACGGAACTCGTTGTCAGCGAGGTTCGCGTTGGCGAAGTTGTCAAGTCGCGCCGCAAAGAAATATTCCTTTCCACCAAAGTGCAAGCGCGCGAACCGGATGAAGCGATGAAACAGATCGAACTGAGCTTGAAACGCCTCAACACCGATAAGTTGGACATGCTCAAAATTCACGGCGTGATGTCACTCGACGATGTCAACAAAATGAGTCAAAAGGGCGGTTTGATCGATATCCTGATGCGGATGAAAGAAGAAAAGGTCACCCGTTTTATCGGTTTTTCGGGCCACGGCGATGCCGAAGCATTGAAAGAAATGACCACGCGCGCGCCGTTCGACAGCATGTTGATCGCCATGAATCATTGGAATGCCAAACAGCAGGAGTTTAAACGTCAGGAAACAGCCATTCCTGCGGCAAAGGAAAAGAAAATGGGCGTTTTGCTGATGAAAGCCGTTCGTCCCCGCGAAACCATTGAAGGATTGCAGGCGACCGACTTGGTGAAGTACGCTTTGTCGTTGGACGGCCCCGATGCATTGGTGCTGGGAATGGACGGCATGAACGTGGTTAAATCGAACTTGGCGATTCTGCAAAATTTCAAGAAGCTGCCTCCCGAAAAAATGCAAGAGTTGGCGCTCAAACTCACGCCTTTCTATCGTCACGAAAACCTGCCGTGGATGCGGAAAGATTACCGCGACGGAAATTGGAATTGCTGATAATTCGTGGACAAATAAATACTCATAAAAAATGAAATCCGTTTATATTTTCGTTTTTTCGGTACTCATGTCGCTGTCGACCGTGTTCGGCCAAACCGTATCCCGACCGCCGATATTCGGCATTGCCAAAATGACCTATTTGGTGAGCGACTACCAAGTGGCGCGCGACTATTACGGCAAGTTTCTGGGATTTGCCGAAGCCTTTAAATATCCCTCGGCGCTCGGCGAAGTGATTTCCTTCAAAGTGAACGACCGTCAATTTCTGGAATTCGTGAAAGACCCGAAAGCAAAGGAAAAGACGCGCCTCGTATCCGTATCTTTCGAAACGAACGATGTGGAACAGATGCGCCTCTACCTGAAAAGCCGAAACGTAACCGTTCCCGATGCCGTCACCGTCGACGGAGCGGGCAACCGTACGATTTTGGTGCACGACGATCAGGGCGTTCCCGTCGAATTCATCGATATGAATCCGAACTCGCTGCATAGAAAATCGGCCGGAAAATTCCTGTCGGAAGCCCGTATTTCGAAACGGATTCATCATGCCGGGCTGTACACCTCGGAAGTGATCGAAAATCCCCGTTTCTACAAAGAAATTCTGGGCTGCAAAGAATTTTTCAAAAATCCCGAAGACCCGAACGAAAAACTCGTCATTCTTTACCTGCAATTGCCCGATTGCGTCGAATTCATCGAGCATTACGCCAACCCCGACCCGAACGTGTCGCACCCTTGTTTCGTTGCCGAAAGCATGCAAGAGGTCATGTACACACTGAAAGAACGGAACGGCAATCGCCCCGTGGCGCAATCGTCCGTCGGTCGCGGCCGAAAATTCATTTTGAACCTTCGCAACGAAGACGGAACGCGCGTTGAGTTTGTCGAACCGTATAATGTGCGGTAATAATCGGACGACGTTTGATCATCCGCCACAATAGTCGATTATTTTTATTTTCTTTGTCGTAAAAATTTTAACGATTCGGAAGGTGCTTTATTTAACACGTCGCGAGCGCTTTAATGCCGCTCATCGAATGTTTCGTCCCGATTGGAGCGACGAAAAAAATGCCGAAGTATACGGCAAATGTTCCAATCCCAATTGGCACGGGCATAATTATACATTGTACGTCACCGTCAAGGGAGAAATCAATCCCGAAACGGGTTTGGTGGTTAACATGAAATCGCTTGGCGCATTGATTCAAGAACGGATCATCGAAAAAGCGGATCACAAGAATATCAACCTCGAAGTCGATTTTATGCAAGGATTGGTGGCCTCGTCCGAGAATATGGCTGCCGCTATTTGGCGCGAACTCGAACAACCCGTTGCGGAATTGGGCGCCGCGCTGCACCGCATCCGCCTCGAAGAAAGCGAAAATAATTTTGTCGAATATACCGCCGAGTCATGAAAAGAACAGAAAAACTGACGCAACTGTACGAGGAAGTGTTGCAAAACATCGTCCCCGACCCGTTGCGCGAAGGCTTGCAAAAAACGCCGTTGCGCGTGGCCAAATCTTTGAAGTTTCTTACGGAAGGTTACGGCGTCGATCCCAAAGAAATCCTGTGTTCGGCGCTCTTTCACGAAGACTACCGCCAAATGGTGCTGGTAAAGGATATCGAGGTATATTCGATGTGCGAGCATCATCTGCTTCCGTTTTTCGGGAAGGCGCATGTAGCGTATATTCCCGACGGAAAGATCACCGGATTGAGCAAAATAGCGCGCGTGGTCGATGTTTTTTCGCGACGCCTGCAAGTACAGGAGCGGCTCACCGTAGAAATACGCGATTGCATTCAGGAAGCGCTTTCGCCGATGGGCGTGGCGGTAGTCATCGAGGCGCAACACCTTTGCATGATGATGCGCGGCGTACAGAAACAAAATTCCGTAACCACGACGTCCGCTTTCACGGGCATTTTCCTGAAAGACCACCGCACCCGCGAGGAATTCATCCACCTGATCGGCGAAAAACTGCATTAAGGGATGCCCCTTTTTATCTTTACCCCGACCCTAAAGGGAGTTTCGGTATACCGCGCTTTGCGTAAGTCCCCTTTAGATAATTTAGGGGTGAAGTATGGATAAGGAATGAAGACAAAATAATTTACTCATTTGACAGGATTAACATGATTTACAAGATGCAAATAATCCTGTAAATCATGTTAATCCTGTCTGAAAAAGATGGGGATGTTATTTTGTCATTGTTACTAAGTTATTTTTTACGTTGCTAAGGGCGGTTCAACACCACATAAAGCTCCGAAGGAGTAACGAAGCGCACGCCTTCCGCTTGCAGAAATTCGATGATTTTGACAAAATTCGCCCAACGGGCGTCGTCCCAACTGTTGGGATGGCCTTGCAGGAAAAAATAATCGAGTTCTTTTTGCTTGGCGCGATAGGCTTTCTTAAACGCCTCGAAATCGGGATTATGGGTCGGATATTCGAGGTCGATCGTTCGCGGAAGCACGATTCCTTTGTAATGCACGGCTTTCGGCGGATAGCCGAAGGTCATGCGTATTTGCGGCATCTGCGCAAGCGCGCGATCGGTATCCTCGTTCGTGGCGCTCCAATGAGGCCCCCAAACACTGAGCTGAAGCCCCAATTTGGCTTTGGCGAGACTGTCGGTCATGCGCAACGAATACAATTGATCGGCATAACTGCGTTCAAACTCTCCGACATCGTTTTGCGCGCGTTGCCGAAAGCCGTGGTTCCAAAATTCGATATACCCGCGGGCCGCCCGATCGGTGATCCATTTGAAATACGCCGGATTGTCGTTGACCAGCGAAAAACCGATGATGCCGAAAGCCGCTTTGATCCGTTTCCCTTCGAGATAATCGGACACGCGCTGCCAACGTTCGGGCACAATATGCCCGGCAGGCCCCGCGACGACATCGTCCAATTTCAAAACGACGAGTTTCGGGGTTTGCTGCCGATTTTTCGCCTCGGATAATGTTTCCCCTTTCGGCTCCGTTCCCGAAACACCGAAAATGACCCGGAACAACAGGCAAAAAGCTGTCGCGAAGCTGATAAAAAGTCGATTCATGATGCGTGATTTTTGGGAGGTAATAATTTTTGTAAAGATAATATAGGTTCTTAAAAAAAAGAACGCTATTTTTGTTGCTTGCCGTTGTGTCGATTAAGATTTAACCTTCAATAATACCATAGATGAACAAACATTATGAATACAGCCGACGCGATTTCTTCAAAAGTTCGGCTTTGGGAGTCGCAGGCGCCATGACCGTACCCGCATTGTTGGCCGGTTGTTCCGGTTCCGGATCGAAAGAACAACCCTTGAAAGAAGTGGCGGTACCCGAAATCCTGAAAACCGCCCCGGAAGGCAAACCGCTTAAAGCGGGGCTTGTAGGCTGCGGCGGACGCGGAACGGGCGCCGCGGTCAACTTTTTGGATGCCGGCGCCGGATTGCAGATAACCGCCATCGGCGACGTTTTCAAAGACAAATTGGACGCTTGCCGCGAAACCCTGAAAGGAAAAGGCCAAGAAATAGCAGACGAGAATTGCTTTATCGGATTCGACGCTTATCAAAAAGTGATCGATTCGGGCGTGGACGTTGTGCTGCTGTGCACGCCACCCGTGTTTCGCCCGGCGCATTTCGACTACGCCATCGGAAAAGCAAAGCATTGCTTCATCGAAAAACCTTGTGCCGTCGATCCCGTAGGAGCCAAGCAAATGCTGATCACGGGCAAAAAAGCCGCGCAGCAAAATCTGTCGGTCATCAGCGGAACCATCCGCCGCTCGCAAAAAGACTGTATCGAAACCTACCGCCGCGTAGCCGGCGGCGCCATCGGCGAAATCGTATCGGCCCACGTGTCGCGCATGGGCGGTGCGTTGTGGTTCAAACAACGCCAACCCGGCTGGACCGACATGGAATACCTGCTCCGCAATTGGGTGAATTTTTGCAGCACGTCGGGCGATTTTGTCGTCGAGCAATTTATCCACGAAATAGACCAGATGTCGTGGTTCTTGGGTGACAAACGTCCCGTAAGGGCCGAAGCAACAGGCGGGCGGCAACGTCGCGTAACGGGCGATATGTACGATTTCATGAGCATCGAATATGTTTATGAAGACGGGCATCGGGCGCATTGCACTTCCCGACAAATCGGCGGATGCGACAACCAGAATGTCATTATGGTATACGGCACAAAGGGTTATACCAACTGCAACAACAAGATTTTCAACTTGGACGGCTCCGTTTCCTGGGAATATCCGAAACCGAAACCCGAAGACCCCGATCAAACATGGGCCGTGCCCGATCCTTACGTGCAGGAACACATTCGTTTGGTCACCGCCATCCGTACCGGCAAACCGGTCAGCGATGTCGAACAGCACGTGCAGTCGACGCTCATGGCCATCATGGGACGCGAGTCGGCCTACACCGGCAAATTCGTCACTTGGGATCAAATCATGGCTTCCGACCAAAAATTGAGCCTCGACAACTATCAATTCGGCCCCGTTCCCGACCTGAAAGAAATCATCCCCGTAGCCGGCGCTCCGGCCAAAATTTAAAACTCAACCGATCATGCAACGACGTAATTTTATCAAACAAACCGCAGCCGCTGCCGGCGCGCTCTCATTGCCGTTCATCGCTAACGACGCTTTCGCGGAAACGCTTGCTGCCGCTCCCGGCGTAAAAACCCCGGCGCCCGGTTTCAAAAAAGCGATCATGTGGGGAACCGTCGGCTTGGAAGGCTCCGTAGCCGACAAATGCAAGGCAATCAAGGCGGCCGGGTTCGACGGCATCGAGCCGAACAGCCACATGGACCGCAAAGAAGTGATCGATGCCATGAAAGCCAACGGGCTTATCGCCTCGGATGTATGCTGCTCCACCCATTGGAAGCACCTGCTTTCAAGCCCCGATGCGGCGGTTCGCCAAGCCGGGATCGACGGCATGATCGTCGCTCTGGAAGACGCCAAAGCCTACGGAACCGACGCCGTACTGCTCGTCCCCGGAAGGGTGGACGAAACCGTAGCTTACGACGAATGTTGGAACCGCTCGGTTGAAGGCGTCAAGAAATTGCTCCCGACCGCCGAAAAGCTGAAAGTAAAGATATGTATCGAGAACGTTTGGAACAACTTCCTCCTCAGTCCGATGGAAGCAGCCCGTTACGTGGATCAATTCAAAAGCCCGTATGTTAAATTTTATTTCGATTGCGGAAATATCCTCAACTACGGATGGCCCGAACAGTGGATCAAGATTCTGGGTAACCGCATCGGTCGCATTCATATCAAGGAATTCAACAAAAAGGAAGCCGATGCGAAAGGCCGAAGGGAAGGATTCAACTCAAAATTGACCGAAGGCGACGTCAATTGGCCGAAAGTGATGGAAGAAGCGCGCAAAGTCTACAAAGGCGTTTGGATGACCACCGAACAAGGCTCGTCCAAAACACCGGACGACCTGAAAGATTTGTGCGGACGATTGGACAAAATCCTCGCGATGTAGTATTTCCGATACGCATAAGTATATTGATGAAGTCCCGGCGTTTTTCCTAAAAAAATCGTCGGGCTTTTTATTGATACCTTTATG
>JAVBRP010000131.1:0-9061 GCA_031547815.1 Bacteroidales bacterium
TTTCGATCGCACAATTTATCCTTATCTTTGTTCTCGATTATCGGAAATAATCCGTTAAACCATCATTCGGATATTGAATGAATATGAAAGATTTAAGCAAAAGCAAGCATTTGTGCGCGATTCCCGAGAAAAAGCATAACGTGTCGGACTTCGACGCCGAATACCTCGGAGATTTAAAGAAAGACAATGCCGAAAAATTGCTCGGCGAAAACATCGAGGAGCTTACCAAATTGCAGGATAAGCTGTATGCCGACAACCGTTATGCCGTGTTGCTGGTGTTCCAGGCCATGGATGCTGCGGGAAAGGACGGTACCATCAAGCACGTGATGTCGGGCGTCAACCCGCAAGGCTGTCAGGTGTTCAGTTTCAAGCAGCCGTCGGTCGAAGAACTCGATCACGACTATTTTTGGCGCACCTATAAGTGCTTGCCCGAACGCGGACGCATCGGTATCTTCAATCGGTCGTACTACGAAGAAGTGCTGGTTACCAAAGTGCATCCCGAAATCATTGTCCGGCAAAGTTTACCCGGCATCGATTCCGTAAAGAAGATCGACGACAAGTTTTGGAAGCGCCGCTATCGCCAAATCAACGATATGGAACGTCACCTTGCGGAAAACGGAACCGTTGTCATCAAGTTTTTTCTGAATGTTTCCGAAGAGCAGCAGAAAAGACGGTTCCTGCAACGGATTGACGACGAGTCGAAAAACTGGAAATTTTCGCTGTCCGACCTCAAGGAACGGGAATATTGGGACGATTACATGGAGGCTTATTCGGACATGCTGACCGAAACCTCGACCGAATATGCGCCGTGGTACGTCATCCCTGCCGATCATAAATGGTTTATGCGTTATGCCGTGGGGCAGATCATCGTGGAACGGCTCGGCGCCCTCGATCTGCAATATCCGAAGATCGACGATGCCGCGCGGGAGCGCCTGAAAGAAGCCGAAGCGATTTTGAAAAACCGGAAGTAGGACTTGTTCTGCGTTGGAACGAGGCACAACCTTGTTCCGAATATCTTGCCGTGCCCGGCTCGCAAGGACGCAAAGCGAGAAAAACTACGAATGCCCTGCCGACCGTGCGAGGTTGAGCACTACTTGGTTGCTCGGTACGTTTCGTTTTCGAGATTCACCACCAAGGTGTATCCGATATGGCTTATGCGAAGGTAAAGTTTCTTTTCGCCTTGCATATCGATTATTTCGCCCGAAATACCTTTCAGCGGCCCCGATGTAACCGTTATGATTTGTCCCTTTTGTAAAGATGTCGTTTCCACGCTGAATGTCAAATTGTTTTCGACGGTGCGCCGCATGGCGTCCATTTCGTGTTCGGGGATGGAAACCGCCTTACCTTTGTGCGACACGTATGCAACTACTCCTTTGGCTTCAAATACCTTGCGATATTCGGGAAGGGTGATGTGCACAAAAATATAGGAATTGATGATGGGAACCTCGATCCATTTCTTACGATCGCTCCATTGCCGCAATTCTCTCCGCATGGGAAGATACGCCTCGATTCCTTTCGCCCGAAACTGTTCGAGAACTTTTTTTTCGGCTTTCGATTTTGTATAAAGAGCAAACCATTGATACGCGCTATTTTCTTCCATGCAGGTTAATGAAACTAAAATGAATCAGAATAGTAAACTGCCGGTCAACAAAGATTCGATTCAATCCGTGTCGTATTTTCAAGGTAAGCATCATTTTTCTTTTACCGGCGCACATCAATACTATCTGATATTTAAAAACTTAACGATATAAAATTTTGTTATTGCATATTTTGCGCAAAGATATTGTTTTAATCAAATATATAAATAATCTATTACGCATTTTCCGATATGTGCCTGCCGGTTTTCCCGAAACAAATATCGTAATAGTGTTATCATAAGGTTCTTTCGGAACAGATAGGTGTATATCGGGATATTCAATTAATCTTTTCATCATTACCTCCCCTTTTCAGGGAATATTTTGTAAAAAATATCCCTAAAAATAGGGATTGCGGAGCGAGGCGACCGGTTCTAACTTTGCCGCTCGAAAAATTAGAGTTTGAAAGTGCATCATCCATTAAACACATGAAAAAATATATTGTTCTTTTATTTATCGCTTTTACCGTATTCACGCTTTCGGCGCAAACGCCTGCGCAAGACAGCACGTTCAAGAAAATCCGTTTCGGCGGATACGGCGAAATTCTTTACCAACACATGGACTACGGTCCGAACCGATACAAAGACCCGAAAGGCGCTCCGCCGGATAAACGCGCATACATTTCGCTTCCGCGGGCAATATTTGCGTTCGATTACAAATTCCGCGACGACATTGTGCTGGGTACGGAAATAGAATTCGAGTACGGCGGCACCGGCTCGGCCATGGAATTGGAATATGCCGAAGGCGGCGAATACGAGCAGGAAGTGGAAAAAGGCGGCGAAGTGGTTCTGGAACAATTCCACATTACCAAGAGTTTCGGCACGAGATTCAATGTCCGCGCGGGGCACATGATCGTTCCCGTAGGGCTGACCAATGCGCATCACGAGCCGATTTTTTATTTCGGCACCGTTCGGCCGGAAGGCGATATGGCCGGCATTCCCTGCACGTGGCACGAAACGGGCATCGCCTTTTTGGGATTTTTTCCCGAAATCAAACTCAATTATGAGTTCATGGTGGTGAACGGGCTTGATCCCAACGGTTTTTCGCGCGCCAATTGGGTGGGAAGCGGACGACAAAAGATGTTCGAACAAACGATCATGACATCGCCTGCCTTTGCGGGACGCTTGGAATATACCGCCGTGCAAAATCTGCGGATCGGCGCTTCGGGGTATTTCAACCGTTCGGCCGAAAACTCGACAAAACCGGAACACATGTCAAAAGTTAACGGCGATGTGGCGATTGTTTCGGGCGATGCGCAATACCGCGGCAAAAACCTTACGGCGCGCGCCAATGTTATCTACGGCACGCTTTCCGACTCCGAAGAGATCGGACGCATCAACCGTACCGCATTCAAAAGAAGCGGTTATCCGTGCACTCCGGTGGCGGCAGCCGCATTAACCTACGGTGCGGAAGTCGGTTACAACGTTCTCTCATTCTTCGGCGGCGCCAAATCGAAGTTATACCCGTTCGTCAGATACGAATATTACAACACTTTCCAAGAAACCGAAGGGTCGGTTAACCCCGAGCCGCGCTACAAACGCGACCTGCTCACTTTCGGGATCAATTACAATATTCTACCCAACTTGGTGGTGAAAGCCGATTACGCCATGCGACGCATCGACAACGGTAATTATAATTACGAAAACACATTCGGCATCAGCGTAGGCTATACGGGCTGGTTCACCAAAAAATAACGGATATTCTCATATCAATAATAAAAACCTGTTTATCAATCAAAATCAACAATAAAATGACAAAAAAAATCAGTTTTTATCTATTCATTACTTTGCTATCATTCGGAATATTCACCTCCGCATGCAAAGACCCCGAAGATGACGGCGGAGAAGCAAAAGACATCGAAGAAATGGCGCTGTCGCCGGAATGGAACACTTACATGCTTGCAACCGCTTCCGAGTTACTGGACGATTGTATCGCCTTATGGGCTGCATGGAACGGCCCCGAAGGGCTGAGCGACGACGAAAAAGCGCGCCTCGGAGCTGACTTTTTCACCAAGAACGCCGACCGAATCGGCACGCAAGGTTATGCCAAACTTTTCAGCGGCGCCGGACCGAACAATACCCACGAAGGGTTGAAAAGCCAACAAGCCGCCATCGAAATGATTGTCAGCGACGGATGCATCGTTATTGCCGAAGAAGTGGGTGAAGCCAAGATCGGCGAGCCTAAAGCATTGGCCGATGACGGAAGAAAAGATGAAGCCGTACTCGAAGTTGAATCGTGGTACAGTTGGAACTCCATCGCCGACTTTGCCGATAACATTGTCAGCATCAAGAATTCATATTGGGGAGGTCGAGATTTATCCGCAGCAAGCGCCACCGGTATTTCTACTTTCGTGAAATCCAAAAATCCGGCATTGGACACCAAAATAACCAAAGCCATTGACGATACGCACAAAGCCATTAAAGAAGGAATGACCGATCCTTTTCGCGATCATTTGAACGACGCCGGAGTAGATGCTGCCATGGCGGCGTGCGCCCATTTGTCGGAAACCTTAGCCGAAATACTTCCCTTGCTGGATAATACCGATTACGATTTCACCGGAGCTTTGAACGACTACGCCTACAAGGTGGTGGTGCCTACCTACAAGGCAATGAAAGACGCTGCCCGCGATATGTACGAAAAAGCCAAAGCCTACAAGGAAAATCCCACGCAAACAAACTTGGACAAAGTGTGCGAAGCATGGAAAATGAACCGTATACCATGGGAACAAAGTGAAGCCTTTCTTTTCGGCCCTGCCGAAGTGTTGGGTTTAGACCCTTCGTTGGATAGCTGGCCGTTGGATCAGGATGCCATTTGGGGTATTCTGAAAAATATAAAATCCGGTGCAACCGTCGATCAAGTCATCAAGATGATTCAAACCGACGAAGTGCGCGGATTCCACACCATCGAGCTATTGCTGTTTAAGGACGGGAGTAACAGGAAAGTCAATTAAACGCATCAAGCGGCAGCCGCTAACCTGACAGGAATGTTTCATACTGTCAGGTTTCTCTATTTATCAAAACAATAAAACGACCGGAATTTTTCATGAAAGGAATGCCTTTATTGAAGTACGCAACCTTTGTTTGTCTTATATTTCTGTCGGCTTGCGAAAAAAAGGATCAGGAAATCATACTGAATCAATACGGCAAGCCGGCCGACGATGCCGAACTGTCGGCCGGGACGGCAACCGTTTTTGCGGTGGGGAAAACAGCTTACGATACGCCTGCCGCATGGGTTGTCGGCGATTTGCGTTCGCGGTTTTATGCCGGCGACCGTCTGTACGACGACCCCCGCACCGGCAATCAGTTCGACCCGATTAAAGGCGGCAAAGGGCCGTTGTATGTCGGCGCTTCGTGCGGAAGCTGCCACAACAACGCGGGACGCACCTATCCGACTTTGCTTTCGGAAGGCGGCTCGGGGAAAAGCGGCTTCACATCCGCACTTATATACGTCACCCGCAAAAACGGCGGATTTTTCCGCAACTACGGCCGTGTGCTGCACGACCGGTCGATCGTCGGCGTGGAAGCCGAAGGCAAGCTGAAAGCAACGCACACCTACGAAAAGTTTACCTTGCCCGACGGCGAAGAATACGAATTGATGACGCCGCATTACGAAATTGTGGAATGGTACGCCGAAGACATCAAACCCGAAGACCTGATCATCGATGTGCGCATACCGTTGCGTCACGTGGGTATGGGACAGATCATGGCGTTGGATCCGAACGAATTGCAGGCGTTGGAACGGCTGAGCAATTATCCCGAATACGGCATTTCGGGTAAACTCAACCGGATACAAGACCGGTATGTGGATATGATCGGCGTGGGCGGCAACAAAGCGAACCACTCCGACCTCACCGTGGAATTGGGCTTTTCGAGCGACCTCGGCGTGACCAACGATCGTTACCCGCTCGAAATAGCCGAAGGACAGTCGCAAATGGTGGGTTATACACATTACGGCATTCAAATATCGACGCGCGACATGGAAGATGTTGACCTGTACTTGAGCACGCTGGGCGTTCCCGCGCGACGCAATGTGAACGACCCGACGGTGCAACGCGGCGAAGATAATTTCTATCGCGCCAAATGCCATTTGTGTCATGCGCCGACGCTGCACACGCGCAACACGGCGCCCGTGCTCATCAACGGCACCCGCCTGCCGTGGCTGAGCAGCCAAACGATACATCCGTACAGCGATTTCCTTCTGCACGACATGGGGCCGGGACTTGACAGTGAATACAAAGCCGGGCTTGCCATGGGCAACGAATGGCGCACCACGCCGCTTTGGGGGGTGGGGTTGCAGCAGATCGTTAACGGGCATACCATTTTCCTGCACGACGGGCGCGCCCGCAATTTTCTCGAAGCCATTTTATGGCACGGAGGCGAAGGAGCGGTGTCGCGCGACTTGTTTGCGCGCATGAGCAAGGAAGATCGTGATGCATTGATCACTTTTTTATGGTCGCTGTGAGGGATTTTCAGACACAGAGAGCCACAGAGATTTTTGGAGAACCACAGAGTATTTCTAAAATTCTCTGTGGCCCTCCGTGTCTTCTCAGTGGTTCTCTGTGTCCCAAAAAACTATCGCCTATATCTTTTAAGCCCGTCCGTCAATCGAAGAACATTAAAATTGATCAATAAACCAATGTGTAATTTCGAAAATTTCATTTGTGTAAGAATCTGCGCTTCATGCAGAGGTGACAGCGCTTCAGCGGATTTCAACTCAACAATCACCGTTTCTTCAACCAAAATGTCTATCCGATATCCGCATTCGAGTTTGATTTCTTTATATACGACAGGAACGGGAACTTGTCTTTCGGCTTTCAATCCTTTTTGTCGTAGTTCGTATGCAAGACATTCCTCATAAGCAGATTCGAGCAGTCCGGGGCCTAATTCTCTATGCACGGCAATAGCACAACCGATAATTGTTTCAGTAAGTTTATTTATTTCCATCATAATGAATATTAAAAAAGTTTTTTCAAAGTTAACGATTTTTAGGACACAGAGAACCACAGAGAATGGAAGGAGGGCCACAGAGGCCACTCCGTGGTTCTCCGTGCTTCTCTGTGGTTCTCAGTGTCCCAAACTCCGTGCTTCTCTGTGGTTTTCTGTGTCCCTGATAACAATATCTTCCGGAACCCTTTTCGCGCAAGAAGACGGCGACGACAAGTATATCGAAAGCGATGTAATTCCCATGGCCGGGAAAAAAGGATTCAGCGTGCAGAGCCGTGCAGGCGATTTTCTGTTTAAGCCTTATACCTTGATACAGACTTGCGCCAAGTTCAATTATTACGACGACGAAGGCTTGAATCTCGCCGACCAAGATAACATCGCCAACAGCGGCTTCGAGATTCCTTATGCCATTATCGGGCTGTCGGGACGGGCGTTCAACAAAATAACCTTCAACCTGACGGTGAATGCCGCCAAGTCGGGCGCGGCCTTGTTGCAACAGGCATGGTTCGATATCAACCTGAAAGACCAATTGCGGTTTCGCGTCGGGAAGTTCAAAACGCCATACAACCAAGCCTATTTGGTGACGCTCGGCGAAACGCTTTTTCCCGTTCTCCCCGCATCGCTCACCACGCCGGTCAACATCCCGCATTCGCTCAACTCCGTCAATCCGAATTTCGCCACGGGATTCGACCTCGGCGCCATGGTGCACGGCCTGCTCGGCGGCAAATGGGAATACGATGTCGGCGTTTTCAACGGAACGGGCATCAACGTGAATACTGCGCAAAAAACGATGAGCGACGATCTCGGCATTCCTTCGCTGCTGTATGCGGGTCGCCTCGCATTCATGCCTTTCGGCCCCATGCCTTCGCATCAGGGCCGCACGGACGATCTGCACAACAATAAGATTTTGTTTGCCTTGTCGGCTTCGTACAATGCGGAGGCCGAATGGGAAAGCTGCAACGATTTTCGCGCGGGGTTTGAGTTTGCTTGGCTCATCAACCGTTGGTACTTTTCGGCGGAAGCCTGTTACATGAATATGAAATTCACCAAAATGCAGAAAAGTTTGCACCAATTTAATTTCTTTGGCGGATATGTTCAGGGCGGATATTTCGTTACGGAAAAACTTCAAGGAGCTTTGCGTTACGATTTCTTCGACCGTAACTCCGCGAAAGTGGACGGATCGCTCAATCTGCCCGCCGTCGGGTTAAATTACTACCTGTTCGGTTACAACCTCAAATTGCAGGCGATGTACCAATATTGCGGCCGTTGGGGGCATATCGACCAGATAGAGCGCGACAATGACGATCTCGGCATGGCGCAGCACGCAGCCACCGTGATGTTGCAATTTTCTTTCTGACCGATATATGAAAAATATCATCGCCATACCGGACATCTCGCGCCATAAATTTACCTTCGGTGAGCTTGCAAGCTCGGTTGAACTTAGCGTCATTGCATCTTTGCGAGAGAATAATCACGCAAAGGCGCAAAGGCGCAAAGCGAGGAAAAATACGAATACACATCGCAACACCCTTCGCGGCTTTGCGGGTTGTCTCCTTGTTGCCTTATGCTTCATACTCGGCTCGTGCGACAGCGGCGATATATATCCCGACGAAAACCGCCGGGAAACGGGTGTTGTGGTGAAAGCGTCTTTTGCGTTTAAGGAATTGGAAACGTTCCCTGCGGGTTATCAAATACTGTTCGGCGCTTTCGGCAACGAGAAGGCCGAACCGCTTATCTCCAAAACCATTGTTAAACCGAAGGCAGGCGACAACACGACCATCACCCTGACGAATCTCCCCGACAATGCCGTTTCGCTGAAATTATGTCTGACAACGCTCGGCAAACAGCCCGTTTTCACGTTCTTCGAAACGGATATCCCCCAATCGGCAGCCGACAGTATTGTCATTCCGATTCGCGACATACATCTTCTGCAATACGACCGCGTTCAGCAGCAAGTATTTTCGTACAGTTGCGTTGCCTGTCACGGCGGAAGCGGCTCCGGAGCGGGAAAGCTGAACCTGGAACCGGGAAAAAGCCGGGCCAATCTGGTCAATGTAACGGCAAACAAGGACAACACCATGAAACGTGTCGTTCCTTCGAACGTCGAACAAAGTTTCCTCATCCGGGTATTGGAACAAGGCGGCTTGCTCAACACCGAGCACACCTCCGCCCCGTCAAAATACGACGACGACATCACCCTGTTGAAAGAATGGATCAAAGCGGGAGCGGAAAAGAATTGATGTTTCGGGTTTCGGGTTTAAAGTTTAAAGTTTCAGGTTTGAAGTTTCAAGTTTCGGGTTTGAAGTTTAAAATTCTCTGAGGTTCTCTGTGTTCCGATCAAAAAAATCAGTGTAAATTCGCCCGATCTGCGTCATCCGCGTTCTATTCATCAAAGATCGTAAGATTGTAAGACATGTAAGATCGTAAGAAAGTAAAAATCCGCGTTGATCCGCCCGATCTGCGTCATCCGCGTTCTATTCATCA
>JAVBRP010000299.1:0-5995 GCA_031547815.1 Bacteroidales bacterium
GAATCTTTTAGCGCGCCAAAACCAAAACCGGAAACATTCGCACAACCCGAATATGGAAGCCACTGCGGCGAAAACTAAGTTATAGAACGATACCTCTTTGTCGGTCAGTATCAACAAATCGGTATATTCCCGCCAATAAAAAGCGATACGCACGGCTTCGCGCATCGCGTAAAAGAAGGCATACCAACAGAACGATGTGAACAGCGCGATGCATATTCCCGCGATAAGTTTTCCGCGCGAAAATCGGAACAGGTCATTTATCGGTTTGCCGAAAGTATTTATCATAAAAAGATGATGCAGGGTTGAGCCGGCTCCGAAAAGTATCTATAGCGTTGTTTTACCCCCGACCCCTAAAGGGGAGTCTCGGTATACCGCGCTTTACGAAAGTCCCCTTTAGATTTAGGGGTGAAAACGATTTTTCGGAGCGGACTCAGGGTTAGAATTATCGATTATTCGGTTCAATCATGGCTGCCGCATTTCATTCGTCACTCGTCACTTGTCACTCGTCACTCTTCCCCCATCTGTACGTTTCAATCTCCACCCCCGCCAATTGCAGCAATCTGTCCGTTACCGTTTTGGCGAGTTCCTCAATCGTTTTCGGATGCGAATAGAACGAAGGCGACGCCGGTGCAATGATGGCGCCCGCTTGCGTGAGGAGTTCCATGTTGCGAAGGTGAATCAGATGCAAAGGCGTTTCGCGCACGGCCAATATCAGCCGTCGGCGTTCTTTCAGCATCACGTCGGCGGCGCGGGCGATCAACGTATCGGCAAGTCCGCCCGCAATACGTCCGACGGTTCCGACCGAACAGGGGCACACGATCATGGCATCGCAAAGCGAGCTGCCCGATGCGAAAGGAGCATCGAAATCGTCGTTGTTGTACACCTTGAAAGGCAAACCGGTCGGCCCGGCGCCTGTTTCGTGCGCCCACACTTTTTTCCCTTTTTCCGAAAAAACGACGCCCGCAACGAGTACCTTATGCGACGTCCGAAGTGCGGACAATTGATTCAACAGTGTGCGGGCGTATATCGATCCGCTGGCTCCGGTAACGGCTATGATCAATTTCATCATGGAAAATGAAGTGTGAAAAATGAAGAATATTAGCCTTCGGCGATGTTTACTTGCGTGATATTCATCTACGATGATATTAGCCTTCGGCGATATTTACTTGCGTGATATTCATCTTCGATGATATTAGCCTTCGGCGATATTGGGACACGGAGAACCACTGAGAAGACACAGAGAACCACTGAGAATATGGAACTTTAAACCTCAAACTTGAAACCTGAAACTACAAAAACACTAAAGTCGCTCCGTATCCGTATTCCTTGAACGACGCATCCTGATAACGGAGTTTGGGGTACTTTTGTTCCAATGTCCTGCGGATTTCCAATCGCAGACGGCCGTTGCCCACTCCGTGTATGAACACGATGCGCTTGCGGCGATTGCGAACGGCGCCTTCAAGCGCGATGCCGAACCGGGCCATTTGTATGTCGAGCATTTCGCCGGGCGAAAGCGCCTTCGGGTTGTCCACCAATTGTTCGATATGCAGATCCACCTCCTCTTTATCCTCGTCCGGGTTTTTCTTTGCGGGTTTGGGTTTCGGCGTATCGATCCGCTTTTTTTGCCGTTCGAACTGCCCCTGCATTTCGCGAGCGGCATTTTCTATTTCGGCCATCAAATATTCTTCGGAAACGTTGAAGATAAGCGCCTTCTCGTCGAAATATTCGTTTGCCGCATAATTGGCCGGGTCCGACAGATAAAACTCATCGATCTTCAATTCGTAACGCATCGGTTCCTGCGGCATATACGCTCCCTTTTTGAAAAAAAGCAATTCCAGACGTATGTCCGAAATCCGTTTCAGTTCCTCGCCCGCAATGCGGCTCAAATGTATGGTCGTCTCGTTCTCCAGCATGCCCGCCTGTATGCCCCGGTAAGCGCCTTCGCTCACCATGGCCGACACGTACATGACGTGGTAGCCGCAATCGTTCACCAGATACAGGTCGTATGCCGTTTTCCCGTCCTTTTTGCGATGAAGCGTCCATGCCAGCAACATGCGCACTTCGGTGTCGACATTCGATTCTTCGCCGTCCGACAAATCGATATAGTCCGGCTTGGCAACCGGTTCGGGAACGAGCGTTTTTGACGGAACGTCGGCGCTTGCGCGATCGGCAACTTCGGTAAACGGCGTCGCATCGGCTTGCGTGGTTTCAACCTTGAGCAATTGCGCTTCCGTGGCGGGAATATCGAACCCGTCCTCGTTTTGCACATACACCGTTTTGTTCTCCACACGGGTGACAACACCGCCGCCCACATCATTCAAAAACTTAACTCGATCGCCTTTCTTAAATATCATTTTACGGTTTTTAATTCAACCGACAAAAATAGTCGGAAATTCGGTGAAAACATCAGGTCGAAAAAAATCGCGGAAACATTATTTTCGTGTTGTTTGGTTCAATCGGGTTTATTATATTTGTAGCACTTATCCGAGAACATACAATAGCGTAACGCTCGAATAATCTTTATTTTGTCATGGCCGTACCTCGCAAACTTGTCCGATTGGCGTGATTGAAAGCGAGAGGCGAACGGCAAATCTTATTGTTGTACATCAATCCGGCATAAACTTATGGAAACCTTGTTGACAAATCGTTTTTTTGAGGGGATAGAAATCCCCGAATGTACCTGCAGTTATAAAAAATATGCGGAAGTCAAACTCTTATTAAGAACTTGGGAGATGTTATCTCCGCTGCACGAAACCGAAAGTCATATTATCGTCGATTTTTCGAAGAAGAACTTTTTTTGGGTATCGGCCGGATCGCTGTTTTTGAACGGCCATACGCCCCGATACGTGGAAGACGCGGGGTACGAATATTTCAGGGAAGCGGTGCATCCCGACGACCTGCCCCGATTGATGCGTATACACAAAATCGTTCATGATTTTCCGAAATTGCCGGTGAACATACGCGAGTTCGACTACTTCGAGTTTGAATTTCGCCTGATGTATCACGGTAAAGAATTAGAGGTTCGGCAAACGGTAAGGCCGATTATGCTCACCAAACGGGAAGAGTTTTGGTTGGTTTTTTGTACGATAACGCTCTCCGGGAAAATGCGTCCCGATTATCTGGCTGCTCATTTCAAACATCAATCGTTGCAATTGAACTACAATTTTACATCAAACACTTGGGAAAAGGTAGTCACCAAGGAACTTACCGAATGCGAGAAGCTGTTTTTATTGACGGCCGGCTCGGGGTGTTCCAACAAGGAACTGGCTGCCCGTTTGTATATTGCCAAACAGACCGTCAAAAATCGAAAGTGCTCCATTTTCCAAAAGCTCGGCACTTCCAATATCACCGAGTCGCTTCAGGTAGCGATCAGCAAACGGTTGTTATAGGTTTTATATATGCTGTCGCGCATTTATACCTCGCGCTGCCAAGTATTTACACAACCTCACTCCCCGACCCTTTCTCCACAAGAGAGAGGGAGATGTGCTTTGTACCCGGT
Organism: Bacteroidales bacterium; assembly: GCA_031547815.1. Taxonomy (GTDB): domain Bacteria; phylum Bacteroidota; class Bacteroidia; order Bacteroidales; family UBA4181; genus JAIRLS01. The sequence goes on from JAVBRP010000299.1 coordinate 3,500, forward strand.
TTGCGGACAGCGCAAGGGCTCCCTCTCCGGCAAAGCACAACCGAGCTTGCCCGCCTGAACGAACGGGCAGGCGAGTTTACCGAAGGTAAATCTATATCGCGAGAAGCAAAACAAGCCGGTTTGTTTCAAAAATTACCTTTACCGAAATGTAACATTTTTCGATAAACGGTACTCGGTACTATGAAATTTTATCTAAACAACGCATCGAAAACGATCATTATTTTGTATACATCGCTGCATTTCAAATATATGCCAAATCGATAAAGATGAGGGCAAAATATTTATTTTTTGTTGAAAATATGTTACCTCGGATTATTGCAAAACAGCCGTGCGTGTGCTTACATTTGTGATCGAAAAATAAACTTGATCGTGGGGCATTTGCTTCATAATCGAAAAGAAGATCGTAAGATTGTAAGACATGTAAGAATAAAGAAAGAAATCCGCGAAAATCCGTTTAATCCGTGTCATCCGCGTTCTATTATCTTGAATTATTGAATTGTTGAACCTTTAAATTATATGATCATGGCAGAAGAAAAGAAAACCGTATTCGTAGAATTGTTCGATTTGTCGTTAACCGAACGCAAAGACGATCGTTTCGGTCGCGTGCTTACCAAACCGTTGGTCAAGCCGGACGACTTGATCCGCAAGGCCGTGGCTCGGCGAACCGATATTAATGCGGCCACGCTTAAAGCCGCGTATGTCCTTTTGAAAGACGTAGCCTTGGAAGAGTTTTTGGGGGGAGCATCCGTCGAATTCGGGTTGGGCTATTTCAGCATCGGCGTCAACGGTATCTTTTATACCGACAAAGCGCAATGGGACAGCACACAACACAGCTTGTCGGCACGCGCGACACCCACGGCCGAAGTACGTATGGCCGTAAAAGCGACCTCGGTGAATGTGCGCGGCGCGGCGGCTTCGGGCGCCGGTATCAGCTCGGTAACCGATGTAGTCTCCGGCGAACAGAACGCAAGGCTCACTCCGGGCGGACCGGTAAACCTTACCGGAAGCAAGATCCGCATTGCGGGCGACGCGCCGGGGGTCGGTATCAGTTTGGTAAATATCGAAACGGACGAAACATTTGCCGTACCGAAGAACGTCGTATCGACCAACGACCCGTCGAAGATCACTTTCGTGGTGCCGTTGGGACTTACACCGGGCGACTACACGTTGCGTATCACCACGCAATTTACCACTTCGGGTAAGCATCTCAAGGAGCCGCGAACCTGCTCTTTCGATTATCCGTTGGCGGTGATTCCGTAACCCGGCCTTTCATCGCTCGGTGAAAGGCGTCTTCACTATGCGGTGAAAGGCGCTTTCACCGTACAGTGAAAACACTTTTTACTGTACAGTGAAAGTGCCTTTCACTGCTTGTGCGCGTTTGCAAAGCGTGCATCGAACGAACACCGCACGTGTTATGGATGCGCGCAAGCTAAACAAATATGAAATTTATAAAACGCTAAAATAGGTTAATTCTTTTTTTGAGGTGCTATTTTTCTTTTTCAATTCATTGTTCTTTTTGAAGCCGCAAAAAGAACCAAAAACGGCTTGACGATTTTAACGCGCTCCGCCTATCGGCTTCGCTTGGACGGAAAATCGTCAATATAGTGCCTGCGGCAATTTTTTGACGGGCAAAGCCATGTAACGCGCTTTATCCGCAGGTCAGAATTAGCGCGGGCGTTAGCCCGTTTATCCAAGCGTACGGCGAAGCCCTCATGACCGAAGGGAATAACCTTTCCTTGCTTGGCAAAATTCCGTCCAAACGCAGCCGACAGGCGGAGTGCGTTTATTTTGCCGGCCCTTTTTGGTACTTTTTGGGGCGCCAAAAAGTACAGAAAAAACCGGAAAAACAATATTTCACTTTGGATAGCACCTCAAAAAAAGAATTAACCCTAAAATACAATAATGATGAAAACAAAAAGAATTAACCTTTTTATCCCTGAAATGCCGTTTTTGAAAAAAGTTATAAACATTCAGTATTTTTGGCTTCTATCCAGATTCCCGCTTTGCTTCCCGTTCTTTTTTGCCCTTTTTCTTTCACTCCTTTTTACATCGGCTTTTCAACGGGGTGGAGAGGGCTTTTTTGGTGTTGTTGTTGGGTATTTTTATTGTTTTTCCCGATGACCGGGATATACAGATACAGATAGTTGTTGAGCGACGCAGCCCGGTTGAACGGCCGGATATCACTTACGGCCCCGACCAACAGCGATGGAAAACGGTGTTGAAGAAAAATGGTAGTCCTACAAAAACCACTATCTTTGCGGGTGATTACGAAAAGATTGTCGACAATGGGGTGACGCGCGAGTTATATTATATTTCGGGAGGTGACGGGTTAGCAGCAGTATATGTGAAAACCGAATTGTCGTATAATATGTATTATGTGCATACCGACCATTTAGCTAGTATAGTATCGCTTACCGATGCCAACGGAGCTCCCGTATTCAAGGCTACTTATGATGCTTGGGGCAAACAAACGGTTACCACGAACACAATAGGGTT
>JAVBRP010000231.1:0-3177 GCA_031547815.1 Bacteroidales bacterium
ACGTTTGCCGCGATGCTCAACGGGAAAGACGCCGATCCCGAATTTGCCGACTTCCGCGTGACGGCAGCCTATCCGTGGGGAAGCAAAACCATCGAGATCGGATATTCGCGCATTCCGGGGTTCACCGAAAAGGTTAAAGATTTGGGGGTCAAAATCACGGAATCGATCGACGAGTTGTTGCAGGAAGTCGATTATGTGATGTTGGAAACGCAAGACGGCAACCTGCACGTGGAGCAGGCATTGGCGGTGTTCAAAGCGGGGAAGCCCGTATTCATAGACAAACCTATGGCCGCGGATCTTACCGATATTTGCCTGATTTACGATTTGGCGGCGAAATACCATGTTCCCGTCTACACCGCGTCATCGTTCCGATACACCGAACCCGTGCAGGAAGCGGCCTCCGGGAAAAAGGGACGGACGCTGGGGGCCGACTGTTTCGGGCCGTGCAGTGAAGAACCTTCGCACGAATCGTTGTTTTGGTACGGGATTCACGGCGTAGAGATGCTGTATACGGTCATGGGCACGGGATGCGAAACGGTGGTCCGCGTGCATACCGATAATACCGACATGGCGGTCGGCACATGGAAAGACTCCCGCGTAGGCTCGTACAGAGGCATGCGCACCGGCAACAACGAGCCTTATTATCACTTCGGCGGGTTCGCTTATTGCGAGAAAGGCCCCGTAAGGCTCGACAATTATGCCGGTTACGGTTACCCCGGATTGATGAAAGACATGCTTGACTTCTTCCGAACGGGAATCGTTCCGGTGACGCCCGCAACCACCATCGAAATTTACGCTTTCATGGAAGCGTCCTCGCTGAGTTACAAAACCGGGAAGCCCGTCAAAATTGAAGACGTCATTCAAAAAGCCAGGAAAACGGCGAAAAAGAAATCGGCGAAATACCGATAGCGCGGCCCGGACAATGTACCGCCGATGCGTGGCGAGTGTCGAGTTTATGAAATAATGTCGCAATGACGCGCTTTTCCGACTTTTGAACAGCCCTTTTTCCCGAAGCAAAAAAGCCGCAAGAGTATACCTCCTGCGGCTTTTACCTTTTACTTATTACCTTTTTACCTTACACAACGTAGGTCGTCGAAACGGTATCGCCGCCGCGACCTGTCCAGTTGGTGTGGAAGAACTCGCCGCGCGGTTTGTCGAGGCGTTCGTAAGTATGCGCGCCGAAATAGTCGCGTTGCGCTTGCAGCAGGTTGGCCGGCAAACGTTCCGAACGATAACCGTCGTAATAGCACAATGCCGAAGTAAGCGTGGGAACGGCGATTCCGCTGAGCATGGCTTGCGACACCACGTTGCGCCAACCTTCTTGCGCCACGGCCAATTTTTCGGTAAAATACGGATCGAGCAAAATATTGGCGATGTTCGGGTTTTTGTCGAACGCTTCCTTGATCTTGCCGAGGAACACCGAACGGATGATGCAACCGCCGCGCCACATCAACGCGATGCCGCCGTAGTTGAGGTCCCATTTGTATTCTTCTGAAGCCGAGCGCATCAAAGCGTAACCTTGCGCATACGACACCACTTTCGATGCGAACAATGCACGGCGAAGGTCTTCGATGAAACCTCTTCTGTCGCCTTTGAACGCGGGTTTCGGGCCTTTCAATATTTTGGATGCAGCCACGCGCTCGTCTTTTTGTGCCGACAAGCAACGTGCAAACACCGCTTCGCCGATCAGCGTCAAGGGAATACCTTGATCCAAAGCGGCAACGGCAGTCCATTTTCCGGTACCTTTTTGTCCGGCGGTGTCGAGGATCTTATCCACGATCGGCTCACCGTCGGTATCCTTATAACCGAGAATGTCGCGGGTGATCTCGATCAGGTAGCTGTCCAAATCGCCTTTGTTCCATTCGGTAAACACTTCGTGCATGTCGTCGGCGCTCATCCCGAGCAGATCTTTCATCACTTGGTATGCTTCGCAGATCAACTGCATGTCGCCGTATTCGATACCGTTGTGTACCATCTTCACGAAATGTCCGGCGCCGTCTCTTCCCACCCAGTCGCAGCAAGGAGTATTGCCTTCAACCTTTGCGGCAATGGCTTGGAAAATGGGTTTTACCGAAGTCCATGCATCCGGCGAACCGCCCGGCATGATGGAAGGGCCGAGCAAAGCGCCTTCTTCGCCGCCCGAAACGCCCGTACCGATGTACAGCAGTCCTTTGCTTTCGACATATTTCGTGCGACGATTGGTATCGGGGAAGTGCGTATTGCCGCCGTCGATGATGATGTCGCCCGGCTCGAGATACGGCAGAAGCAGTTCGATAAAATCGTCGACCGCTTTACCGGCTTTCACCATCAACATCACTTTACGCGGGCGTTTCAGCGATGCTACCAACTCTTGGATACTGTGTGCGCCGAATATCTTTTTGCCTTTGCCGCGTCCGTTGACGAAATTATCTACTTTTTCGACCGTACGGTTGTACACGCTTACCGAAAAGCCTTTGCTTTCCATGTTTAAAACAAGGTTTTCGCCCATCACGGCTAAACCTACTAATCCGATATCAGATACTTCTTTCATAACGTTTTTTGATTTTAAATATGATTAACCACTAAGACACTAAGGTCACTAAAATACTAAATTTAAGATTATTATTTGATTTAATTAACCACTATGACACTAAGATATTATTTTAAGGTCATTATTTGTGATTTATATTAACCACTAAGACACTAAGATCACTGAGATATTATTTCAAGATCATTGACAACAATTATTCTTTGGGTAATACCGCAAATTTTGGGGTAACTATCGAAATCGATTGTGAAACAATGTTGGAACAATTAAAATTGATGATCAGTCCTTTCGGCTTATCGAGTAATTTCAAATATGTTAAAATTTGTGCGTGATACAAAGGAATTATTTCTTCGACAGCCTTCAATTCCACCACAACACAATCATTAACCAATAAATCGAGTCGCAACTCACAATCCAACTTTTTCCCTCGATAAGTAACCGGGACTTTTACTTGGCGAACGACCTCAAAACCTTGATAATTCAATTCTTCAACCATACAATGCTCATATACGGATTCCAACAATCCGGGACCGATTTGTTTATGTACCGTAATGGCACAACCTACGATACGATACGCCAAATCATTGATTCCTTTTTGTGTCATCTTCTTACATTGCTACACTTTCCCGCTAAAACCGGTAAGAATACCT
>JAVBRP010000169.1:0-23977 GCA_031547815.1 Bacteroidales bacterium
ATCGACTTTTCGAAATACGGCGGAAATCGGCAGGTAGAAGACGCATTCGTTTATTCGGAAAACGGAAAGTTCAAGATGCTGATGCGCGACATGGGATATTTCGACCATTATGTCGGCCTGATATTCGAATCGAACGACGGAATAAATTGGTCTGCGCCGAAAATCGCTTGGTACGGCGCCGACAAATATTTCAAGGAACCGCCCGCACCGAAACATTTAACGCGCTACGGACGTTTCGAGCGGCCGCAATTGTTGATGAAGAACGGAAAACCCGAATATCTGTTCACGGCCATGCAAGGCGGCAAATACATGACGGCATCGGGGTTTGTGTTTCGGGTTTGAGGGTTCGTATAAAAAACAATTTATGACAACTCAACGATATAAAAAGGGGAAAAACAAAAATAACAAATATACAAAACAGATTTTTAGTACTTTTGCAGTTGAAACCTTATTTTAAACATGGAGGATAATAATATAGAACCTGAAAAAGGAAATGATAATGTTAAAATGGAAGTGCCATTTAATCCCAATGATATTTTTATAAATATTATTCCTAGAACAATAGGTCAATTGGTTGATATGTTAAGATATGATGAAATATTAATCCCTCCATATCAAAGGTTACCAAATCTTTGGACACCAAAGAAAAAAAGTCGTTTTATTGAATCGTTAATGCTAAATTTACCTATTCCGCTTTTTTATTTTGATGAATCTAATGATAAAAAATGGAGAGTTATAGACGGCTTACAGCGAATGGGTACTTTGGAACATTTTATTTTAAGTGGAAAAAAGGATAAGACAATTGGCGAGAATAAAATTCCATTAGTTCTTAACGATTTAGAATTTAAAACTGAATTTAATGGGAAAACTTGGGACGAACTTCCCCGAGATATTCAAAGAAGAATAGAAACGAATCAAGTAACTATCAATCTAATCGGTAAAGGAACGCCCGAAGAGGTAAAATACAATATTTTCAGTCGAATTAATCAGGGTGGAATAGAACTTACAGCACAAGAAATAAGGACAGCTCTTTTCCAAGGGTATCGCATAGATTTTATAGAAAAATTAATTTCATCGAAAACTGAAACGGGAAAAAGTTTTCAGAAGGCTACGGACAACTCGGTACCTTCTAAGCGTCAAGAGGATTTGGATTTTGCAACACGATTTACTAGTTTTTATGTATTAGGATATGAGCAATATGAGCCTGATATGGATTTGTTTTTAACTAAGGGGACTAAATCGATTCCAAAGAATGATCAAGAACAAGAAAAAATAATGATCGGTTTTAAGAAAGCCATGGACTTATCATATGATATTTTTGGAAAAAATGCCTTTAGAAAAATATCCACCACTTCTGATGTCAGAAGCAGGATAAACAAGCCATTATTTGAAATAATGAGCATAGGTTTTGCTCAATTATCTCCAACTGGATATGATAAATTATTGTCTCATAAGGAATCATTTTTTAATGCTTTTGTTGAGTTACAAAATGAAAAGGTTTTTTGGGATTCTATTACTACAGGAACAGCTACTAAAGATAGTATCAAAAGAAGGCATGAAGCATTTAAAGATCTAATCAACAAGTTTATATGATACGAAATGTAGAGCTGATTAATTTCAAGTCGCACCAGCAAACCCTTTTAGAGTTTTCAAATTTAACAGTTTTATGTGGGGCAAATGGAGTGGGAAAGTCCTCTGCTTTGCAAGTTCTATTGTTATTGCGAGAGTCGTATCTAAGTAAATCCAAATTTGATTACTTGAATTTAAAATCGGAATCTATTTCAATCGGAACAGCAAAAGATGCCTTATATCAGTTCAGTAGTAAGGATAAAATAACCTTTAAGTTGTCTACTGATATTCAAAATTTAGAATTTAATTTTGATATAAAAGACCTCACAAAAACAATGATCCCAAAATCAAATCATCAGTTTATTTTGGGAAAATTTGATGATGAACCTTTATTTGGAAAAAACTGTCAATTTATAAGTGCTGCTAGATTAGGACCGCAACCTTCATATCCTAAAGATGATGTTGTTGTCGATATTAATAATCAAATATCAGTTATAGAAGGCAAGGCAGAGTATTTCATTCATTTCCTGCAACGAAAAAAAGATATTGAAGTTTTGAAAGAACTTTGCCTTCCAGGCACAGCAACAGATTTATTATCTCAAGTGACTGCATGGGAAAAAGAAATTAGTTCAGAAGTAAATATAATAGTTCAAGATATTGGAAATCTAGGTTATGAGTTAAAATATGAATTCAATACAACCTCCGATAAGGGAAAGACAAATCAATTTCGAGCGGTAAACGTAGGTTTTGGCTTGTCTTATGTTATGCCTGTGATAGTAGCGATTTTGTCATCTCCAAGAAATTCGATACTTTTTATTGAAAATCCAGAGGCTCATTTACATCCGAGTGGACAATCAAAGTTAGCAAAACTTATTTGTTTAGCAGCTCAATCCGGGATTCAAATTGTAACAGAAACTCATAGTGACCATATAATAAATGGGATACTTGTACAATGCAAAATGTTTAACACTTTGCAGTCAATTGGAATCTCTAAAGAAAATGTGTCAATACATCACTTTATAAGAGATGAGGAGAAACATTGCACAAAGGTTGAAAAAATAAAAATTGATAAAGATGGACGTATTCGTTATGCCCCCAAAGGATTTTTTGACCAATTTACCATAGACCGAAAACTTTTAATGGGATTTTGATGTATACAGATTTTCATTTTTATATTGATTTCAACTGGGAAGATTGTATTCAAAAATCACCTGATGTATATTTTCAAGAATTGTTTCAACTTGTAGAATTGGCATATCAGCATAAAGCGGCTATATTTTATAGTTCAAAGCACTTAAAAGAATTTCGAGACTTTTTAGAAATAGATATAGACGAAAACTTTTCTGCATCAGTAGGTAATATGTTAGATGTTATTCTTGAGAATGCAGAAAAAACGCAAAACGTTTTTTATTCCTTTGAAGTCTGTTTTGCTAATGAAAACACATCACTTCATCATATTAATAATGTTCTGTCCTGTATCGAAATACATGATAAAATAGCTGTTATTTCTCTTTCGAACAACATAGAATCCTTTTTATCGGTAAAGTCCAATTTAGAATATAATAGGATCAAATGTAAAAAGATAAATTTTTCAAATGATATAATAGAATGGATTTCAACTGCGGAACCAAGAATATTCAACTCGAGCCGCAAACATGGGGAAAATGGAATAGGAAATCAAAAAGGGCAATCTGTATTACGATGTTCAAAAGATGAAGCACAGCAATACTTAAACAAAGCCGTTCCGTGTTTTTCTGAAAGAGAGGACAATTTGTTTTATTATGATAACAAGCATAATACTTTTATCATATTCTACTATGAAGGTAATAATCCGCAAAAACAATGGCATGGATTTCATTTAGATTTAAAGGATTGGGATAAAATACCTAACTTTATACATAAGTACTTCCAAAAAAGCACGCTCAAATGACCTGGCAAAATCGTGAGAAAGATGCAGTTAAGCTCCCTACTCTTTCTCGCTCAATTCCAACCACCGGTCGGTTTTTACATCCGTTTCGGCAAGAATTTCGGCGATTCGGTTCGATGCCTGCATCATTTCATCGATGCTGAGGGCGCAGGTTCCTAATGATTCTTCCAACTTTGCTTTTTCCGTTTCGAGCGCGGCCAACGATGCTTCCAGTTCTTCCAGTTCCTTTTTCTCGCGGTAAGTCAGTTTGTTCTTGTTTTCTTTCGGAGCGGGTTTCGGTTCCGCAGGTTTTTTGGCACGCAGCGCACGTTCTTCTTCGGCTTCCTCTTCTTGGCGCAGATTGCGGTATTCCGTGTAGTTGCCCGTGTAATCTTTCACGTTGCCGCTGCCTTCGAACACGAAAATATGATCGACCAATTTATCCATGAAATAACGGTCGTGCGACACGATCACCAAACAGCCTTTGAACGATTTCAGATAATCTTCGAGAATATTGAGCGTTACGATATCCAAATCGTTGGTCGGCTCGTCGAGGATCAAAAAATTAGGGTTTTGTATCAGGATGGTGGCCAAGTATAAACGGCGTTTTTCGCCGCCGCTGAGTTTCTCCACTTGGGTATATTGGGTTTCGGGCGGAAACAGAAATTCGGTGAGAAATTGTGAAGCCGACACCTGACGTCCGTCGCCCATGGTCACCGTTTCGGCAATATCCTTAATGATTTCGATGACCCGTTGTCCGGGTTGAAAATCGATGCCCGACTGCCGATAATAGCCGTACACCACCGTTTCGCCGGTTTCGATCTTTCCCGAGTCCGTCGGCAGGTCGCCCGTGATCAGGTTCAGGAACGTGGTTTTTCCCGAACCGTTCTTTCCGATGATGCCGACTTTCTCGAAGCGCGAAAACGTGTACGAAAAGTCGTCGAGAATTACTGTGTCGTCGAAACGCATGCTCACGTGTTCCAACACCAGAATCTTGCTGCCCAAACGGGCGCTTTGCACGTTCAATTCGATGTTCTTTTCGTTGCCGGGTCGGTGCGCTTTGGTTTTCAGATCGTCGAAAGCATCTACCCTGTATTTGGCCTTGGTTCCGCGCGCTTGAGGCATGCGGCGCATCCATTCGAGTTCGGTTCGGTATAGATTTTTGGCCTTTCCCGTTTCGGCTTGTTGCCGGGCCATCCGTTCGGCGCGTTTTTCCAAATAATAACCGTAATTACCTTTGTAACGGTAAATTCCGTTCTTGTCCAACTCAATAATCTCGTTGCACACGCGGTCGAGGAAATAGCGGTCGTGCGTTACCATCAGGAAAGCGCTTCGTGTCTTGCGAAGATATTCTTCCAGCCATTCCACCATGTCCAAATCGAGATGATTGGTCGGCTCGTCGAGCAGCAGCAAATCAGGCTCGTCGATCAGCAGATTGGCCAAAGCCAACCGTTTCTTTTGTCCGCCCGACAGTTCGCTTACCGATTGATCCAATCGAGTGATTTTCAGCCGTCCGAGTATCTGTTTGATACGTGCTTCGTAATCCCACGCTTTCAGGTGATCCATCCGTTCGCCGGACGATTCCAGCATTTTTTTGTCGCCCGACGCCAAAGCCCGCTCATAATCGGAAATCACCCGCACCAATTCTTGCGACGAAGCGAATACCGCTTCGAAAACCGTCAGTTTCGGATCGAATTCGGGATCCTGTTCCAGATATCCCGTGCGCATGTCGGGCATGCGAATAATCGTTCCCGCATCGGGCGTATCTTTTCCCGCAAGGATATTCAACAACGAAGTTTTTCCCGCGCCGTTGCGGGCGATCAGTGCGATGCGCGAATCGGCATCGATGCTCAGATCGACGCCTTCGAACAACTCGATGTCGCCGTACGACTTGCCCAACCGATCGGCTTGCAAATAACTCATTTTTTAATCGAACTTAAAATCCGACAAAAGTAGTCAATCGAATACAAATAATCGATTCGATTTTTTTCGAAAGAAATTATTCCGGTTCAATAAAATTGTCAAAAAGTATTACTTTTGCGGCAATAAACAATATATCGAAAATTCTGCGGTCGCATTTAATAATCGGTTGTAAGACAGCGATATGTTGTTCAAGAAAGTGTTGTTTTTGTTTATGATTGGTTGGAAATGCCGATAAGCAGGGCGTTTTTGATGAAACATTATTAAAATTAGTTTGTTAATTCTTATTCATCGGCGTGTCGATAGAAAATCATTCGGCATACAAGCGAAAAATGTAAATGTTACGAAAATGAGATATTTTATTACTCGAATTATACTATTTGTTGTTTTTGTTGCAGCGGTTTTGCCCGGCCGGGCGCAATCGGTCGACAAGAACATTAAGGACGCGAAGTCGGCGGCTGTGAAAGGCGTTGCGGCAAGCGATGCGAAAAAACTTCCCGATTCGTTGAAATGGAAAAAAGGCGGAAGTGTGAATGTCGGTTTTTCGCAAACCCAATATTCCAATTGGGCGGGCGGAGGCGAAAATACGTTGGCGCTCAGCAGCACGTTGAGCTTGTTTGCCAATTACAAGAAAAACAAGACGATTTGGGAAAATAACGCTTTTTTTGCTTACGGTTTGATGAAAAAAGGCGAGACCAAAGCCATCAAAAATGACGACCAAATCAATCTCGGTTCGCGGGTGGGTTATCAGATGGCCAAAAATTGGTACTATTCAGCTGCTTTTCTGGCAAAAACGCAATTTGCTTCGGGGTATAAATATACGGCGAAAGATACGACGCGTATTTCCGATTTTTTAGCGCCCGTTTACATGTATTTATCGCTCGGTTTGGATTATAAGCCTTCGAGCAATTTCTCGGTGGCCATATCGCCGGTCATGGGAAAAGCGACGCTGGTCAAATCCAACGATTCGATTGTCATGATTACTTCGGGTTTGAGCCAGGATCTGATCGAAAAGGGGAAAAGAGCGCGTTACGAGTTTGGTGGAGGGATTGTTTTCAATCTTAACGGGAACTTTTTTTCGAAAAGAGTTACCTATAACTCGCAACTCGAATTGTTTTCCAACTATTTGGAAGACCCTCAAAATGTGGATGTTATTTGGGATTTCCAATTCCGTATGGCGCTCACCAAATTTGTATCGGCAGGTGTTCGTCTGAACATGATTTATGACGACAACCAAAAGATTCCGAAGGAAGTACAGAAAGAAGGTAAAACGGTAACCGAATATTCGCCGAGGCTTCAAGTAAAAGAGTTTTTCGAAATCGGGTTGTTTTACGATTTTTAAGGAATAATACCTCTCTCCCCGACCCTCTCTCCACAAGAGAGAGGGAGTCGCGCAAGAGCTTCTTCTCCCGGTGAGAGGGCGGGGGGAGAGGTACTGAAGTATAAAGCATTGCGTACAGCCGGCCGGAATGTGTTTGCAGACACGTCGGCCGGCTGTTTTGCAAATGACAAAAGGAAAATATAATTTTGCACTTGCGATGTAAATATAAAATCCGGATTTTTCCCGGAAAGGGTAATTTTTCACACGAAAACAAATAGATGCCTCAAATATCGACCAAAGGGCGGATCATGCCGCCTTCGCCCATCCGTAAATTGGCTCCTTTTGCCGAGCAGGCCAAAAGCGAGGGCGTAAAAGTATATCATTTGAATATCGGCCAACCGGATATTCCTACGCCCAAAATCGGAATGGATGCGGTGCGGTGCAATAATCTGACGGTTGTCGAATACAGTCATTCGCAGGGAATCGAATCTTTGCGGCGGCGGTTGGCGCAATATTATCGCGACAAGGGGATTGATGTGAATCATCGGCAAATCATGATCACCAACGGCGGGTCGGAGGCCATTTCGATGACGATGATGGCCTGCTTGAATCATTACGAGGACGTCATCGTTCCGGAACCGTTTTATGCCAATTATTACGGATTTTCGACGGTGGCCGGTGTGGTGTTGAAGCCCATGAAATCGGTCATCGAAAACGATTTCGCTTTGCCTCCGGTGGAAGAACTGGAGCTTTTGATCACGCCCGGCACCAAAGCCATCATGATCTGCAACCCGAACAACCCGACGGGATACCTGTATTCGCGCGCCGACTTGGAAAAATTGGCGGAAATAGCCGTCAAGCACGATCTGTTCTTGATTTCGGACGAGGTGTATCGCGAATTTTGCTACGACGGCAACAAGCATTATTCGATCATGCAAATTGACGGGCTGGAAAAACATGCGGTGCTGATCGATTCCATGTCCAAGCGATTCAGTGCGTGCGGCATTCGCATCGGCGCATTGGTGACGCGCAACAAAGAATTGATGGACACGGTGTTGAAATTCGCGCAGGCAAGGCTCAGTCCGCCCACGTTCGGACAAATTTTGGCGGAAGCCGCTTTGGATTCGCCTCCCGAATATTATGCAGCTGTGTACGACGAATATATCGAGCGGCGCAATACGTTGGTGAACGGGCTGAACCGTATTCCCGGAGTTTACAGTCCCATGCCCAAAGGCGCTTTCTACACCATGGCGCGCTTGCCGGTGGACGATTCAGATAAGTTTGCGCAATGGATGCTGAGCGATTTTCGCTACAATAACCAAACGGTGATGGTGGCGCCCGGTTCGGGTTTCTATTCCACGCCGGGCTTGGGAAAAGATGAGGTTCGCTTGGCGTATGTGATCAACAAAACCGATATCGAACACGCTTTGGAATGTTTGGAGCGGGCTTTGGAAGCGTATCCGGGACGAACGAAAGGCAAAAAGTAAAAAAATACCGAAAGATCGGGCTTTTCGGAACGATCTTTATATTTGACGTTAAAAGCCGCACGGGTTTCGACCGGTGCGGCTTTTTCGGTCGATATGTAAAAATATGTATATTTGTACGAATATTTAATGCGTTACGAAAATGAATGATACACTTAAATATAACACTATTTCTTCGTTGCGGCATATTACTGTTCTTTCCGTCGTTGCGGCGATGTTCTTTGCGACGGCCTGCAATGAGGACGACATTCCCGATCCTTACGTTCCCGTAAATTTTTCGAAAAAGATCACGCGGATCGATTTTATTTCCGGAAACGATTCGACCGTTTATAAGTTCGATTCGGATATGAAACTGACTTCGGGAAGAGATAACAATGCGACCGGAATAGGCGGATACGAATGGTTTACGATGCAATATTCGGGCAGCGGGCATTTGACGGGTGCCGTATATGTAACGGCTGACAATCCCTTCGCACATGCGGAAACTTATCAAGTGACCTGTTCGAGCGACGACCGCGATATGTTATCGCGAATATCCTTCGGCGATTGGAGGCCGAGAACATCGAGAACATTTTCTTTCTCTTACGACGCGGATTATCGTTTGGCCCAATTGACGATGAACGACGGAGATGCGCAAACAATTAATCGTTACACCATGGTTTACGACGACAATTCGAATGTGACTTCGGTGGAGATATACAAAAAATCGTCGTACGCGGAAAGTACAACCAAAATCGATTACGGCGATTATGATACCGATTTGCAGAATCCTTTCCGGTATTTAGTAAACGTTTTTTACGCGCCTTATTTCACATCGGGCAACGGAGCCATTTTTTACGACAAAATTCCGCTCGCAATGCTCCTGTCAAAAAACACTCCGGGAAAAGCGGTTGAAACAACAGATACGCAAACCGAAACAAGCGAATACAAATATCAACTCGGCGACGATGGTTATCCCGTCGGCATCTCGGGCGGCGGATTGTTTTTAACCGTCAAATACTATCCGTAAAAAAACAGGCAATACAAAACAGTCGGCGGAATTATTTCGACCCGCTGCACGATCCCGTTCCTGTGACATCATAATAAATCGGATCGCCGCCGTCGTCGGGCGTATGCACGGCCGTCCCGTAATAATCGAAATTCAAACTGATGACTTTCGGGGTGATGCTGCCCTCGCCCGATTGGTAAACATCATACTCGTAGTCCGGCGAATCTTCCGTCAATACGAACTCCACAGGATCGAGCGTGAGCGTACTTTCGTCGATATATGCCGAAAACGTTTGATTATCGATCGTAATGGTCAGCAGGTGAATGTCCGATTTATCTTTGCCGACCGTAATCACTCCGCTGCCCGACCCGATATATTTGGTGATGCCCGTACCTTCCACCACGATGGTTCCGGTGTAACCGCTGCCGACATAATCGCCTACGTAGGCATCGCGATAATCGTTGCCCTCGTTGCATGCAAACATCAAGAAAATAAGTATGATCGGTATAAAAAAATAACTTCGGTTCATTGATTGTATTATAAAAATTAACATTGCCCGAAAATGAATGCTCATATCCTGCAATCTATTCGGTAAACAATAAATGAAGGATAGGGGTTCAAAAACGGAATAAATCGATATTTTTATTACTTTTGTGAGATATCCGTGAACGAAAATCGAATTTATTCATCATATAAAATTATAAAATCATGAACATAAAGTATGAAGTCCGTTATGCTTCGCACCCGGCGGACGCAAAAAGTTACGACACCGCAAGGCTCAGAAAAGAGCATCTGATCGAAAATCCTTTCGTGAAAGACGAGATCAGCTTGGTTTACTCCCTGTACGACCGTTTCATCGTCGGCGGAGCGTTTCCCGTAAGCAAAGCGCTTCCGCTGGAAACCGTCGATCCGCTGAAAGCGCCCAATTTTCTGCATCGCCGCGAATTAGGCGTTATCAATGTCGGCGGAGCGGGCAAAATTAAAGTCGGGAACGAGGAATACGCCATCGGTTACAAAGAAGCCCTTTACGTGGGTTGCGGAAGTCACGAGGTCGTTTTCTCAAGCGATAATGCCGCGCAACCGGCCAAGTTTTATTTCAACTCGGCGCCCGCCTACAAAGCATTGCCCACGCGCAAAGTTACCAAAGCCGACGCGGTGGTGGCCGACATGGGTTCGTTGGAAACATCGAATGCGCGCCGCATCAACAAGCTGTTGGTTCGCGAAGTGATCGAAACGTGCCAGTTGCAAATGGGGATGACCGAATTGCAGCCCGGCAGCGTATGGAATACCATGCCGGCGCACACGCACCTCCGCCGCATGGAAGCGTATTTCTATTTCGAAGTTCCGCAGGGACAAGCGATTTGCCATTTTATGGGCGAACCGAACGAAACGCGCCATATCTGGATGAAAAACGAACAGGCGGTGATTTCGCCTTCGTGGTCGATACATTCGGCTGCCGGAACCAATAATTATACTTTTATTTGGGGTATGGCCGGCGAAAATCTGGATTACGGCGACATGGACACCGTTGCTCCCGACGGATTGTTGTAACAGCGGGTGCATTTAACAACGTTGACGGCGGATTCCGCCGTCAACATTGTTTTGCCGTCAACATAAAAACTTTCTATTCCTCAATTTCTCCGTTTGCGGCGTTAACTCGCTTTTATCGGGAGAAACGGCAGGGTAAACCAGAATGTCGATCCGGCGCCTTCGTTCGATTCGACGCCGATGCTGCCGCCCATCATCTCCACCAGATTTTTGGAAATGGCCAAGCCAAGTCCCGTGCCTCCGTAAGTTACCTGTGTTTGTTCGTTATATACTTGACGGAAGCGGTCGAAAATGACCTTTTGTTTTTTCGCGGGAATTCCGATTCCGGTGTCTTCGACAAAGATATACAGTTCGGAACAATTTTCCGTTAACCGGTATCCGAAACGTATGTATCCTTTGTGCGTGAATTTCACGGCGTTTCCTATTAAATTCGACAATACTTGTCGCACGCGCACGGGATCGGCTTCGATCGATCCGGGATGAACGGCGCCGCTTCGGTCTGTCAGCAGTTCCAGTTTCTTGTCTTTTCTCAAAATAAAATCATTGAAAAACACTTCCACTTCGTCCAGTAAAACATTGATGTCGAACACCGAAGGATGCAGCGCCAATTGGTGCGAATCGATCTTGGATATGTCGATGATGTCCTCGATCAGTTGCAACAGTTGCTGCACGTTGCTGCGGATGATGCGGATGTAGGCCTGCCGTTTTTCCGGCGAAAGGTCTCCGCGTTCGATAAAGCTCAGGAAACCGACGATTCCGTTCATCGGCGTGCGTATTTCATGCGACATGTTGGCCAGAAACGACGATTTGAGCATGTCCGACTCTTCGGCCTGTTCTTTTGCACGAATCAATTCGGCTTCGAATTTTTTGCGATCCGTAATGTCTACGATAATTCCGTCCCAAACGATGCTTTGGTTTTCTCCGGCGTGGGGCATCGCGTTTTCGAGCAGCCAGACAATTTCTTCGTCGCTTTTTCTGAGGCGGTATTCCCGCGAATAAGACGACATTGTGCGAATGCTTTCCTGTTCTGCTTTACGTCCGTTTTCGAAATCTTCGGGAACAATCCGGCTGTAGAGGTTATCGACGTCCTGCATGATCGTTTCGGCGCTCAGCCCTAACCATTCTTCGGCGGTGCTGCTGATGTACGAAACGACTTCGCGCCCGTCGGGATACAGGTATTTGCGGTAGATGCATCCGCCCGGCAAATTGTCGCTCAGCGTGCGCAACTGTATTTCGCTTTGTTGCAGCTTGGCGGTTTGTTCCCGAACCATATCTTCCAGCCGGTTTTTGTAACCGAAAAGCTCGTCGTGCGAGGCTTGCAATTCGTTGTTGATCCGCAGGATTTCCCGATGTTGATTTTCCAACTTGACGTTTGCCTGCCGGTTGATTCTGTTGCTTCGGAATATAAGCACCAAAAAGAACGCGGTGAAAATCAACGTTGCGGAAAAAACGAAAACGATCGCTCTCTGTTGTCTGATTGCTTGTTCCTGCCGTTCCATCCGTGCTTTGATGGTTTCGTTTTTCTCTCTTTCCGCTTTTTCGAATTCATATTGCATGGTCAGGTGCAATATGTTTTTTCTGTTTTCCTCTTTGGTCAGCGAATCTTTAACGGCTTGATATTTTTGAAGATACTCTATGGCTTTTTGATAATCCCCTTGTTGGTAGTTTATGGCGCTTAATCCGGCCAAAGCGTTTGATTGCGTGTTGGCCAAGCCGCCCGCTTCGGCAAGGCGATAGGCTTCGAGGAAATATTTTTCGGCGCGTCTCATTTGGTTTTTATCCGAGTAGAAACGACCGACGGAATAATACGCTCCGGCAATGGTGGCGGGATTTTCCGACGAAATCGCTTTATTCAGGGCTTTCATCTTGTAATATTCGGCGCTGTCGGGTTCGTTTTCGAATCCGAAAATATGGCTCATGTTGTTGTAGATGGTGTATAGCGTGCTGTTGGTCGGAGCGATTTTTTCGTAGATCGCCGCAGATTTCCGCAGCAGCGACATTGCCTTTTCGGAATCGTTCGAAAACAGATTCGCAGCCATATTTTGCGTGATACGGGCCACCTGCAATTGATCGTCCGATTCTTCGTACAATTTGAGCGAACGGGCATAATAATCCTCGGCTGCCCAAGCGTTTCCCGTTGAGGTGCTGATTCGCGCAAGCATGTCATACAACGATGCCTCTTCCGATTTATTGCCGGAGGTTTCCGCCACTTTGAGCGCTTCTTCGGCATAGTTCGTCGCTACGGCGTATTCTTCGACGGTTTGGTACAGCCGAATGATGTCTTTATACACACTGAGCATGTTTGCGGTGCTGTTCGATTGTTTCCAAAGCGAGAGCGCTTTCAGCAAGTTTTCGAGCGAATGGTAGATTTTCGATTGTTCGCGGTAAACGATGCCGATGTTGTAATAATTTTGCGCCATTCCTTCGTCATCGTGCAACGATTCGCACAGGTTCAACGCTTTTTGATAGCGATCGATTGCCGTTTCGTACTCATTCTTATAGAAATAAATAATCCCGCTTGTACGCAGCAATTCGGCTTCTCCTTTGCGGAAGCCGATTTTCTCGGCTAATGCCAACCCTCGATCGGCATAATCCAGCGCTTCGTTATGGTCGGAAATCGTTTCGCCGGTCAAATCGCGGGCAATACGGTTGTATGCCATCACTTTTGCGGTGTCGGAGACGGCTGCATTCAATTTATTTTCGAGACTGTCGGGAATAGCCGCGCCTGTCCGAAACAAAACGGAGAAAAGAAAAAATGCCGTGAAAAGAAATTTTACAACCATCCGCAAAAAAAATCCATAAAAGTATATCATTTTTCGCTTTATTTCGGCATCAGAGCGAAAAAATATACTTCGCTCCCGATGCATACTTTCGATATATCCCCCGAAATTACGGGTTTTTTTAGTAATATTGCCGCTCGTTTAGCGGAGTATGCACCTATCGAAGTATAAATTTTTTTTTCTGCTTGCGGTCTTTTCGACAACGGTTTGCACGATGCTGCAAGCCCAATTCAACAGCCCGACGGCTCGTGAAATCTGTCTGTCGATAGAGAAAGACATGTACGCATCCGACGAAATATTTTTTTCGTCGTGGCGGCCGTATTTGCAGGAACATATCGATTCGGCGAAAAATGTCTCTTTGGCATGGAATCCGCCGTCGTGCGAAGGAAAGCCGTGGTGGCGGCGTAAACTTTTCGAGGAAAATCTTTTTATCCGTCAAGATTCGGGATATTTGATTTTTCTCGATCCGGTGTTCGAATTCGGATACGGGCACGAGTCGGGAACCAACCGAAACGTTTATGTCAATACGCGCGGATTCAGAGCCGGCGGTCGGTTGGGAAAGAATTTCGCTTTCGAAACCGATTTTTACGAAAACCAGTCGGTGTTGCCTGCTCAAGTCGAAGAATTTACGGCGGATTGGAGAGTTGTTCCGGGACAAGGCGCCGCGCGCAGGTTTAAGAACACGGGTTGGGACTATTCCAACGTTTCGGGCTATATTTCATGGTCGCCCGTCAAATCGCAGAATATTCAGTTCGGGCACGGCAAGCATTTCGCGGGCGACGGCTATCGGTCGCTGCTCCTGTCCGACAACACATTTGCGTATCCCTACATAAAATATACCTGCACGCTCGGCCGCTGGCAATATATCCGCACGGTGGCTTCGTTCATGAATATCGTGCCGAAAAAGGAGGATATTTACGAATATCCGAAGAAAACGGGTACTTTCGATTATTTGACGACCACGATCGGCAAGCGGCTGCAAATCTCGCTGTTCGAAGGCAACATTTGGCAAAACCCCGACAGTACGGGCCGATTCAAACCGGAGTTCGGCATTTTCAATCCCGTTATTCTCACCAATACATTGTTTACCGGCGACCGAACGGATGTGCATTCGCTGGTGGGAATGAACGTGCGGTTCCGGGCTTTCGCGAATCTTGTTCTGTACGGGCAATTTGTGATGGACGACATCATGAACACCGCAAAGAAAAGGGGAATACAGGCGGGTGCCAAATATTTCGACGTGTCGGGGGTTCCGGGTTTGTTTCTGCAAGCCGAGTACAATCAGGCGGAGGTCGGTACTTATTCTTTCTCGGACAATACTTCGATCTCGTACGTGCACTACAATCAGTCGATCGTGCATCCGGCAGGCAATAATTTCAGGGAATTGGTCGCTTTTGCGTCTTACGATTATCGGCGGTTTCGTTTCGAATACCGGTTCAATTATGCGGAAGAGAAACAAACGGGCGTGGTGCCTCCGACCGAATTTGCCGCGTACACGCTCGGTAAGAAAGTCGTGTTCAACCGCATTCGTGCAGCATGGATATTGAACCCGCGCACAACGATGCAGATTGTCGCCGAATATGTCGATCGCAACGAAACGTCCGACGCGGGCAATTTGCACACGGGTGTTTTCTTCGTCGCATTCCGCACCGCTTTGCGCAATCGGTATTACGATTTTTGAAATGCGATGACTACTGCAAATTCGACGCTTTTCCTATCGGATATTTAATCCTATACACCAATTGGGAAGACCGTGTTTTGTTCGGCCCGAAATTGTAGCAGAAAATAGCGTAAACGTATACAATTTTTGACCATAGATTTTGCAATGATCAAGAATGTGGACATTATTTGACCATTGATGAAACCAATCGCAAAAAATGTATACATTTTCGGGCATTGTGACAGACAATCACAAAGAACGTGTGCGTTTTCGGACATTGTGACAGACAATCGCAAAAAATGCGTACGATATTTGACCATTGCAATTGCAATGGTCAAAAAATGTCGACATTCTTTGACCGTTGCAATTGCAATGACCAAAAAAAGTCGACATTTTCTAACATTGTGACAGGTAATGCCCGGCGAGACATGTATTCTTCGTTCGTTGAAACATTCATAACAAAAATTCGGAGCCGGCCGCGATTCGGCAGTCATTTTTTTGCATCGGACGGTTTCCAGATATTTCGAATTATGTCTCGCACGGTCAAGTTTTGTGCAAAGCATTTATATTGCTTTCACCCCTAAATCCCCTACCCCCTAAATCCCCCTAAAGAGGGACTTTCGCAAAGCGCAGTACGCCGAAACCGATGGTAAAATGTGAAAAGGCTCATGCATAAAACTTGCCCGTGAGCAGTTTAATTCAACCCCGATGAATTCATTATTGCGAGCCTCTTGTTTCTTTTTCTTTGGTAATTCGTAATTTCGTTAAAAAGCGGATGAGCTTTCGATATGAGTAAATGAGTCAGCGAACAAATGAGCGCGTCTTCACCTACCTGTTCGATACAGCATGTAATCCCGGACATATCGCCGCCGTTGAAGACATTGATTACCGTCAATTCCGATTGCAGGGTGTAATTGAACCCTCTATTTCTTAATTCCCGGACAAGGCCTCGGGTAAGATACGCTTTAAAAGGGACAAGTTTTTTCAACTTTCCGGTCAATTCTTCATATTGATATTTAATGTCGTCCATTGCTCGAATATGTTTCTTTCATTTAAACTGCTGAAGCTCCCAACTCGGGCCGTTATAAAAAACGGTTCGGATTTTTTTTTGAAGAAAAACGGGCTGCCGACCATCCGGACGACAACCCGTTTTATGATGCAATGATCAAATTTTATCCGCGAATGGCCTTGATACCGGGAAGTTCCTTGCCTTCCATGTATTCGAGCATTGCGCCGCCGCCGGTAGATACGTAGCTTACCTTGTCGGCCAATTTGTTTTTGTTGATGGCTGCCACCGAGTCGCCGCCGCCGATAAGCGTGAATGCGCCGTTGGCGGTTGCTTTGGCCACAGCCTGAGCGATTGCCGAAGTGCCTTTCGAGAATTTCTCGAATTCGAACACGCCCATCGGGCCGTTCCACAACACGGTTTTCGAATTGGCGATCACTTCGCTGAACGTCTTGATGCTTTCGTCGGCAATATCCAAGCCCATCCAGCCGTCGGGCGTTTCGCTGACCTTCGTCACGCAAGTGTTGGCGTTGGCATCGAAAGCATCGGCATTCAATGCGTCGGTCGGCAAATACACGTTCACGCCTTTTTCTTTGGCTTTTTTCAGAATTTCGAGCGCCAAATCGAGCTTGTCTTCTTCGCAAAGCGATTTCCCGATCTTGCCGCCTTGCGCTTTGATGAACGTATACGTCATTCCGCCGCCGATAATCAGGTTTTGAGCGCGATCGAGCAAGTTTTCGATGATCAGGATCTTATCCGATACCTTTGCTCCGCCCATAATTGCCGTAAACGGTTTTTCGCTCGAATTAAGCACCTTATCCATCGCTTTCAATTCGCCGGTGATGAGGTATCCGAACATTTTGTTCTCGGCGGAGAAACTGTCGGCGATGAGCGCCGTTGAAGCATGCGCGCGGTGCGCCGTACCGAAAGCGTCGTTCACATACACGTCGGCATAGCTTGCCAATTGCTTTGCGAACTCTTTTTGTTTCGGTTTCAATTCGGCTTTGGCGGCTTTCTTTTCTTCTTCCGTGGCGGTTTCGGGCAGGCGCGGCTTGCCTTCTTCCTCGGTGTAGAAACGGAGGTTTTCGAGCAACAACACTTCGCCCGGCTTCAGTTCGGCCGACATTTTCTTGGCGCTTTCGCCCATGCAATCGTCGGCAAATTTCACGTCTTTGCCCGTCAGTTCCGCCAAACGACCGATGACATGTTTGAGCGAATATTTTTCTTCGACGCCTTTCGGACGTCCCAAGTGCGACATCAAAATGACGGAGCCTCCGTCGGCCAATATTTTTTTGATGGTGGGCAATGCCCCGCGAATACGCGTATCGTCGGTTACCGCAAATGTTTGCTTATCGAGCGGCACATTAAAATCAACTCTGATGACGGCTTTCTTGCCTTTGAAATTGGAATTATCAATTGTTTGCATGATATATGTTTTATTTTAAGTTGGCAAATTTAAGATTTTTTCGGGTGTTATTCAAATTTTCGTTTTTTGAAAAAGCAAAAAAGTAACTAATTTTGTAAATCATGTCGGATGGGGTAGGAATAATTAACTTTATCGCCATTAAAACAAAACTTTGCGAAACCAAACCGAGATTTGAAGAAATTGTGTATAAAGAGTATGAGAAATGGAAGAGAGACAAAAAATATCAACTTTGTTTTTTAACAACAGGTAAATAATTATTTTTCAGAAGATTATATTTTTGCTCACGACATTCATGTCGCGAGCAAAATATTTTTAAAAACCGAAATATGAGAGATTTAACAAATTCGAATATTGAACGACAAAATATTTTGAATAATCGTTATGCTGTAAAGGCGATGCAGGAATATTTCGGATTGACCGGGATGCTCTTCGAAGGAGAATATCGGTTTACAAAAAGCATGGTAGCCGATTTTTTTGAAGTGGATGAAAGAACGGTTGACCGCTACATAGCGAAATATGAAGATGAACTGAAGCATAACGGTTATGTTTTAAGCAAGGGTAAACATTTGAAATCGTTCAAATTGGAATTTGCTCACCTCATTGATAAGGCGAGCAAAATTACCCGGCTCGGTTTGTTTAATTTCCGTTCCCTGCTCAACCTGGGTATGCTTTTGTCCGAAAGTGAAAAAGCAAAACATGTTAGAAGTAAAATCCTCGATATTGTTATAGATACAATTAATCAACGTACCGGAGGAGGTACCAAATATATCAACAGGCAGGATGCCGATTATCTTCCCACGGCTATCCGGGAGAGCAAGTATCGTAAGGACTTTACCTCAGCATTGAGCCGTTATGTCAATATGGGTAATTACAAATACTCTCTCTATACGGATAAAATTTATCAAGCGATTTTTAGGGAAAATGCACAGGAATACAAACGAATTCTTAAATTAGAAGAACGAGAAAAGGTACGGGACACCATGTATTCCGAGGTCTTGAATCTGATTGCCTCATTTGAAACAGGCTTGGCATACGAGATCAAAAAAAAATCGGAAAATCTTGGACGCATATTGGAACCCGGCGAAGTTGATTTAATTTTCAAGGATTTTTCTGAACACCCCTTGCAACGCCCGCATGTGGAAGACGCCCGCATTAAAATGGCTTCCCGCGATTTGCACTTTCGAGATGCTTTTCACCGGAAACTGGAAGAGTATATTCAAGCGGTATTACCCGCTGATTTCGATCGTTTTTTAGGGGAACAATCGGTGAATTTCGAACAACAATTAGAAGAAGCTAAAGATGTATTTATACGTTTGAAACAAGCCGAATAACATGCCGATAGCATACATTACAGACCTCGATGAGGTCAGAAGCATTCATGCGAGCACCATCGAAATAAGCGGAGGTGGCATTTCGGGTGAGATTAACTTAGGGTATTTGGAATCGGCATTGCAACAAATACAAAATGACGATTATTACCCCTGTTTCATCGATAAACTTACACATTTAGTATTTGCCGCCAATAAAAGCCATTGTTTCCAAGACGGGAACAAACGGATCTCGATTTCATTGGGCGCTCTATTCCTGCTAAAGAATGGTTATTTAACATCAGTTCAGCGCTTTTTACATAAAATGGAGGTTGTCAGCTACCATTTAGCTGCAGGAAATATTGACAAAGATTTCCTCCACGAATTGTTAGAATCAATTGTTTACGAAGACGATTTTTCGGAAGAAATAAAAATTAAGTTATTAAATAGCATTTCTACCGGAGCAAACGACTTGGAATAAAAAGTTACTTCCCCTGTGTTTTAAATTATCCGTTTATCCCCACCCCTGCGCCCGAATATCGATCCTCGATCCGCTTTCGGTTACCAAGCAGCACCCTTCCTGCGGATCGGTCATGTATCCGATGATGGAAATGTCCGGGTTGCCGACAATTTTTTCGTAATCCGATGTCGGTACCGTAAACAACAATTCGTAATCGTCGCCGCCGTTAAGCGCCACGATCAGCGGTTCCAAATAAAACTCCTCGGCGGCGGCGATTGTTTTTTCGGCAATCGGGATTTTGTGATGATGAACTTCGCATCCGAGCTTCGATGCGGAACAAATGTGCAACAACTCGGACGACAGTCCGTCGGAGATGTCGATCATAGCCGTAGGAACGATACTTTTTTCCGCAAGAAAATCGATGATGTCCTTCCGCGCTTCGGGGCGAAGTTGCCGCCCGACAACATATTCGTAATCATCCAATCGCGGTTGTATCGACCTGTCTTCTTCAAAAATCTTCTTTTCGCGCTCCAGCACTTGCAATCCCATGTACGCCGCGCCCAAATCGCCCGAAACGCAAATCAAATCGCCTTTCTTGGCCGTGTCGCGATAAGCGATCTTTTTCGTATCCGCTTCGCCGACGGCCGTTACGGTAACGGTAAGCCCCGTGACGGACGGAGATGTGTCGCCTCCGACCAAATCGGCCCCGTGGCGTTCGCAAGCGTGTTGCAGCCCTTGGTAAAACAGCTCCAAAGCCTCCACCGAAAACTTGGCCGACACCGCAACGGCTACCAACAACTGTCGCGGAACGGCATTCATCGCGTACAAATCCGAGAATCCCGCTACGGCGGCCTTATATCCCAAATGTTGCAACGGCGTGTATGTCAAATCGAAATTGATGCCTTCCGTCAAAATGTCGGTGGTTACGACCAAAGTCGCGTTTCCGTAACGAAGAACGGCGGCATCGTCGCCGATACCTTTCACGGTCGACGGTTGCGCCGGTCGGATGTCTTTGGTCAGATGTTTGATCAGGCCGAATTCGCCTAATGTGGATAAAGTTGCGGGCATAAAATGATGAAGAATTATTGCATGCAATCCGTCCAAGATCCGAAAAAACGACAGATCTTTTGAGGTTGTTTAATCGGGTACAAAATTAACGAAAACCGGCGAAAAAGATATTTTTGCCGCCCCGTGTTTTTAAAGGATTGGTAATTAGAAATATATTCTTTCTCAACTGCTTTTTTGATGAAAAAAATGTGTTTGCGAAAGGCATTATGGTTTAAATTCTATATTTTTATCCCCAAATTATTTACCATGTCAGACTCGTCAAACCCGTTCAGCAGCGTAAAGGCTTCGAAAGTAATTCTTCCGGCCGCAATCGGCTTGGGAGTGGTGGCATTTATATTCTTCAAAGAATTTGATCCTGCCGTTTTCGATAAAATAACATTTACTTGGACATCGGCTCTGTGGCTTTTTGTGGCTATTTTGTGCATGGCCGGGCGCGATTTCGGGTATATGATCCGAATTCGCGTACTGTCCGATCGACAACTCAGTTGGAAGCAGGCATTCAGAGTGATCATGCTGTGGGAATTCACCTCGGCGGTCACTCCGTCGTCGGTCGGCGGCACAAGCGTGGCGTTGATGTACGTCCACAAAGAAGGTATCAGCGTGGGGCGCAGTTCATTCATCGTGATGATGACCTCGCTGCTCGATGAACTTTATTTCGTGATCATGTTTCCTTTGCTGCTTCTGTTTGTGGGTGCGGGAAGGCTTTTCGCCATTCCCGATTCGCCCGGATGGACACACGGGATCATGGTGATCGCATTGGTGGGCTACAGCGTGAAATTGATTTGGGTGTTGGTTTTGTCCTACGGCCTATTCCTCAATCCGCGAGGTTTAAGCAGGTTGATCTACCGGCTGTTTCATTTACCCCTGTTGCGTCGATGGAAACGCGGAGCCGGCAGAGCAGCGTTGGATATTATGGTTTCGTCCGGCGAAATGAAATCGAGAAAGCCGAGATTTTGGATCGATGCATTTTTAAGCACCTTCCTTTCATGGACTTCGCGTTATTGGGTGGTTAATTTTCTGTTTCTGGCGTTTTTCGCGGTACACGATCACTTTCTGATTTTCGCGCGGCAATTGGTCATGTGGATTGCACTGCTGGTAAGCCCGACTCCCGGCGGAAGCGGCGTGGCGGAATTCATGTTCGATAAGTTTTTGGGAGAATTCATTCCGGTTGCGGGGTTTGCCATCGCGTTAGCGTTCCTTTGGCGCTTGATATCCTACTACCCTTATTTAGCCATCGGAGCATTGTTGGTTCCCAAATGGATCAACGATAAATTTACGGACAAAAAATAAGATTCAGAGACATTTCATGACCGTCGGTTTGTTTTTCGGTTCATTCAATCCCATACACGTGGGGCATCTGGCTATTGCCAATTACATGCTTGCCTTTACGGAAATGACGGAGTTGTGGTTTGTGGTCAGTCCGCACAACCCATTCAAGAAGCGGCAAAACATGCTGTCCGAATCCGATCGTCTGCATCTGGTGAACTTGGCCATCGAAGATCATCCGTCGTACAAATCGTGCGACATCGAGTTTAAAATGCCGCGGCCGTCGTACACCATCGACACGCTGACCCGCTTGTCGGATAAATATCCGCAACGGAAATTCGCGCTGATCATGGGTTCCGACAATCTGGAACAGTTTCACAAATGGAAAAACAGCGAGGCCATTGTTGCCAACTACCGTCGTTACGTTTATCCGCGTCCCGGAACATCGCATTTGTCTCAAAATGTTGAAAATGCCGATTTGGTGGATGCGCCGATGATGAACATTTCTTCGACTTTCATTCGAAAAGCGATTGCCGACGGCAAAGATGTTCCGTTTTTCCTTCACGATAAAGTTTATCGATACATTAAAGACATGCATTTCTATGAAAATTACTTACCTTCGCCTTTCAAAACGAAGATGAACGACATAACGTAAATATAAAGCATAAAGATAGATGAGTAAAATATTGGTAACGGGCGGAACCGGCTATATCGGTTCGCACACGGCGGTAGAACTGATCAACGAAGGTTTTGAAGTGGTGATCGCCGACAATCTGTCGAATTCGAAAATCGGATCGCTCGACGGAATTCAAAAAATTACGGGCGTAAGACCCGCTTTCGAAGAAATCGATCTTTGCGACAAAGGCAAGTTCGAAGCCCTGTTGAAAAAACATAGCGACATCGACGCCGTCATTCATTTTGCCGCATACAAAGCGGTGGGCGAATCGGTGGCCCAACCGTTGAAATATTACCGCAACAACCTTGTTTCGTTGATCAACATCTTGGAGTTGATGCAACAATATTCGATCGCGAACCTGGTATTTTCGTCATCGTGCACCGTATACGGGCAACCCGAGCAACTTCCGGTTACCGAGCAGGCTCCGATACAGCCGGCTACATCGCCCTACGGCAACACCAAGCAAATTTCCGAAGCAATCATTCGCGACTCCGTAGCCGCCGCTTCGGGCAAGGTAAAAAGCATTGCGTTGCGCTACTTCAATCCCATCGGGGCGCATGCTTCGGCGCTTATCGGCGAATTGCCCGTGGGCGTACCCAATAATCTGGTGCCTTTCATCACGCAAACGGCCATCGGCATCCGCGAGCAACTCAGCGTGTTCGGCGACGATTACCGGACGCCCGACGGTTCGTGCATTCGCGACTACATCCATGTGGTGGACCTCGCCAAAGCGCATGTGGTTGCCGTTCGCCGGATGATTGAAAGCAAGAATAAAGCGAATTTCGAGATGTTCAATCTCGGAACAGGGCGCGGCGTGTCGGTGTTGGAATTGGTGCACACGTTCGAAAAAGTGACGGGCATGAAGCTCAATTACAAGATCGTGGCCCGACGGCCCGGCGATGCGGAACAGGTGTGGGCCGATACAACTTTTGCCAACAACGAGTTGGGTTGGAAAGCGCAAAGCACGCTCGAAGAAACGCTCCTGTCGGCTTGGGATTGGGAAAAATATTATAAAGAAAGCGGAGGATGGAAATAAAAGTTTCAAGTTTGAAGTTTCAGGTTTAAAGTTGGGCAAAGCCACGAAAGAGTTTCAAGTTTCAAGTTTAAAGTTTCAAGTTGGGCAAAGCCCCGTAATCTTAAACTTCAAACTTGAAACCTTAAACTTCAAACCTGAAACTTTAAACTTCAAACCTTAAACTTTAAACTAAAAAAAAAATGAACAAGAACAATTATTGCATTATTATGGCAGGCGGCGTGGGAAGCCGTTTTTGGCCGTTGAGCCGGATGAACAAGCCCAAACAGTTTTTAGACATCATGGGTGTCGGCAAAACGCTGATTCAGCAGACGTTCGACCGATTCGCCAAAATCGTGCCGCGCGAAAATATCATCATCGTTACCAACGAGATATATAAAGATATCACCATCGAACAGCTCGAGATCGCCGAAAGGCAAGTGCTGCTCGAACCGATGCGCAAGAATACCGCTCCCTGTATCGCTTATGCCAATTTCAGAATTTTGAAGGAAAATCCCGATGCGAACATCGTGGTGGCTCCGTCGGATCATTTGGTGACCAACGAAGCGGAATTCCTGCG